>JBDNDT010000425.1:0-2809 GCA_046718985.1 Cytophagales bacterium | reverse complement strand
AGTTGACCGCAGACGATGTTAGTGATGGTACTTACACCATGAGCAATGTTGGTCAGTTTGGCAATGTGATGGGAACCCCGATTTTGGTTCAACCACAGGTAGGTATCATGGCTTTTGGAACAGTTCAAAAAAAGCCCGCTGTTGTTGACACCCCTTATGGAGAAGCAATTGGCATCAGAAGTTTAATGTTTCTGTCGCACAGCTATGATCACAGAATCGTAGATGGTGCTTTGGGTGGAATGTTTGTGAGAAAAGTGGCTGATTATTTAGAAAAATTTGACCTTAACAGAAATCTTTGGTGAAATTTGGCACGATAATAGTAAAGGTCTTATAAACTAAAATTTTAAATCTCATGAAAAAAATACTTTTAATGTTGTTGTTGTCTTTTGGATTGGTGCTTTTTGCCCAAAACCAAGGTGGAAAGAAACCAAAAGGAAAACCAACACAAAGTGAAAAAGGAAACAAAGGTGAAAATGGTAAAAAAGGCGATAAGCCCAACATTGAAGAAAGAGCTGAAAAAACATCGCAAAGATGGATGAAAGAACTTTCTCTTTCTGAAGATGAAAGGTTGGCTTTTAAGAAAGCCAAAATTGCTCAACTTGAAAAGAAAAGTAGCGCAATTGAAAATAGCAAGAGCGACAGAAAGCAATTAGGTGCTGAGATGAAAAAAATCAATACTGAGTTCAGAGAATCAGTAAAAGCGTCTTGGAGTGAAACAAAATATAATCAGTGGGTTGAAAAGAAAAAAGAAATGGCTAAAAAAGGCAAAGAGATGAAAGCCAAAAAGAAGTCTGTTAATTCTGACACAACTCCAAAAGAAGACCTTCTTGACGAGGAAGATGACGGAATTGAATAAAATCTTAATATTCAAAAAAAGCCAACAAATTGTTGGCTTTTTTTTGATGTTTTTATCCATTTTGCAAACTGAACGTATTGAATTGGATTAATAAAAGCAGGGCTGCAATCAAAAGATTTAACTGATAGCCACCAAACAGTTGAGCAGTTTTAACCTTTTTATAAACAGTTTAGCCCTATCAACTCTAAGCAAAGCTTTCTACAGTGTCTTCGATGATTTTGCAACATTCAATTAATTGAGCTTCATTAATCACCAAAGGTGGTGCAAACCTGATGATGTCACCATGAGTTGGTTTTGCTAACAATCCGTTTTCTGCCAGTTTCACGCAAACGTCCCATGCTGTTTTGCCGTCCTTTGTTTTTTTGATGACCACAGCATTTAACAAACCTTTGCCTCTGGAAGCTTCAACAATCTCACATCGTTCTTGAAGTGCCTTCATTCTTTCTCTGAAAATTTGACCAAGTTTGAATGAATTTTCAATTAATTTTTCTTCTTTGAGCACTTTTAGAGATTCAACTGCGACAGCTGATGCCAAAGGATTCCCCCCAAAAGTTGAACCATGTTCACCCGGTTTGATACAAAGCATCACCTCATTATCAGCCAAAACAGCTGAAACCGGCATAGTTCCTCCTGATAATGCTTTGCCTAGAATCAAAATATCGCCTCTGACAGCTTCATAGCAAGATGCCAATAATTTTCCACATCTTCCAAGTCCGGTTTGGATTTCATCCATCAAAAGCAACACATTATGTTTCCTGCAAGCCATCTCAACTTTTTTGAGATATCCTTCTTTAGGTACATAAACCCCTGCTTCTCCTTGAATGGGTTCAACCCAAAAAGCACAAACATTAGGGTTGGAAAGAACAGAATCCAAAACACTGTCATCGTCATAAGGAATAACTTGATATCCCGGCATGAACGGACCGAAATTTCTTCTTGAATCAGGGTCAGTTGAGGCAGAAATAATGGCCAGAGTTCTTCCGTGGAAATTTCTATTCACAGCCACAATGATGGCTTGATCTTCAGGAATACCCTTTTTTTGATAACCCCATTTTCTAGCCAACTTTAAAGCAGTTTCGTTAGCTTCAGCTCCTGAATTCATCATCAACACTTTGTCATAACCAAAATATTCAGCCATGAATTTTTCGCATTCGCCGAGTTGGTCATTATAAAAAGCTCTGGAAGTCAGGGTTAATTTTTGTGCCTGCTCAATCAAAGTCTTGATTATTCTGGGGTGACAATGACCCTGATTCACAGCACTGTAAGAAGACAAAAAGTCAAAATATCTTTTTCCTTCAACATCCCAAACAAAAATACCTTCCCCTTTTGAAAGCACAACAGGCAGGGGATGATAATTATGTGCACCATATTTTTCTTCCAATTCAATGAAATAATTTGACTTGGTGTTTGTCTCTGTTAAAGTTTTCATTCTTAAAATTAAGTGTTTTTTTTGAAAGGTTGATTGTTTAATTAACTGCCAATGAAGATTTCTCCTTTTTGCTCAATCTCCAAATCAAATAAATCGGCCAACCTGCCAAAACAATAAACCACAGATATTTAGTCCATTCAAAGCTTGAAAGTTCTTTTCTGAGCTCGCTGTCTTCCATGTTGTGGAAAGTTATGGTAGCAAGCCAAAGACAGACTAAAAAATTTACCGCCATGAAAAATGTTCTAAACCAGTTGATTAGCAAACCATTGAGGTAGTCACCCTGATTTGACCAGAATTCTTTTTGAATGATTGCAATCATATTTGCCGGAATTTGTTTCAAAGCTGAAACCAAAATTGTGAGCAATAAATTAACACATGCAACAATTGAAGCAACGAAATAAAAAGCCTGAGATTTTTCCAAAGTGTAAAAATATCCGGTTGATTCTTGAAAATGTACCTCAAGAATTTCAGGCCAATAAAAATAACTCAAGAAAATTGAGAAGAAGAAAAAGGCAATTGATAAT
>JBDNDT010000424.1:0-2812 GCA_046718985.1 Cytophagales bacterium | reverse complement strand
TTGTGGTGGTGATATTGTTGATGGTTACGTTCACATTTGCATTATGAGGGATTGTGAACAAAGTATCTAACCAAACCGGATCGTTCCAAACTTTTTTTCTTGGTCTCATGGGGCCTAGTGAGGCACCATCAGCGGTGATATCTAACCTCAACTGTGAATGATCCCACCAAGGGTTTCCGGAATTTTCAAAAAATTGCAATCTGTAATTACAATTTGCCGGTGGCACATTCACAATGCTTGCAGTGAGGTTAGCTGAGTTGCAAGAAGTGACATTTGAAGATAAAGTAACAGTCTGATTCAATTTAACTGTCTCATATAACCTTGCTGTGGTGAACGCTTTGCAGGTGGGATTTGCATTTGAAAATATTTCAATTTGGTAAGTTCCATCTCTGAGATTGTTTAAATTGAAAGTATTTGTTGAGTGACTAACGCTCCCTGAATTTGGACCTGTCCAATTGATAGTCACCGGCAGTTGACCTGATGTATTTGAAAGATTAATAACTGCCACTCCATCCGGTTTTCCTGTACATGAATTGTTAGATACCGTTGTGCTTGCTGTCATGCTACAAGAACTACAATTTTCTACCGTCACATCAATGCTACATTCTGATGGAATCACCGCACCGGAACTAGTGGTCACAATAACGCTATAAGATCCCGTCTGAGTCGCAAAGAAAATATGTCCTTGTGTATTTGGATTTGGTATATTCACCCCATTTCTTCTCCATTGATAAGTGAATCCGTTTCCGGCAATGGTGGAAAGTTGCACACTTTGTCCATTGCAAACAACCGTTGGAAATGTAGGTGTAATTTTCACCACAGGCCCTACCTTTCCGGCACATTGATCCATTCCGGCCGTTGAAGATAAAATAATGGGCATAGGGTCATCATATGGCAAAGCCATTACAATCGCATCTAAAACAGGTCCGAACTTGTATCTGAAAGATACCCTGTTAGATGAATTTTTTTGACGATCAAAAGCTGCCCTAACTTTGTTTTTAACAACTGTTGGATTAGCTTCAGAAAACATAAACAGCATTTTGTCTAAATAACTTTCCACTTCTGCCCAAGAAAACATATAATCATACCAATTGTGCCATTGATTGTCATTATCTGCAAAAGTCGGATCAGGTCTTGGAACAGGATTACCGGTGTAATTGTTGTTAGACAGCACCCTAACAACTTGTGATGTTGCTCTTGTGTAATCATAGCCGAATGAACCGGAACCGACATCAAGTGTTAGCCAATTTGTTGAAGCAATTCCGGCAGCTCTTCTTGCCGGATTATTTAACACTGAAATCAATCTTCCATCATTAAAACCTCTGTTGTAACTAACTGCTGAATAAATTTCACCCGCAAAAGGATCAGCAGCATTTCCAAGCACACCTTTGGGGTCTAATCCATCGGAAAATTCTCTTAATCTATATAAAATCACATCATACATCACTTTGGAAATGATTGCTCTTTCATAGTTAGCCCCTGCAATATAATTTCCGTGATGAAAATCTAAATCTGAAAATCTATGTGGATAATATTCCATTAAGACCCCTCTTGTTCCATCTGTTTTGTCAATGTGAAAACAACCATCTCTGATGTTCATTGCATTTCCGGGCTGGAAATTAGGAGTCATTGTAATATCATATTGAAAAGGAGCCGGAATTCCTGCAAATGAAATTCCCCCATCACAACCTAAATAGGATTCTTTCATCATGGTTCCGGCAAACATATGTTTATCATAAGGTTCATATTTCAATATATTCCTTATCAGATGCCATCCATGCACTTGAGCGATTGCCCACAAAGGGCGATTGGAGGGGACATAAACATCAGCCCTGTAAAAAGAACCCCATAAATCAGGGTGTCTCACCCTTCCTTGACCAAGAAGAATTTCTTCCTCGCCAATTCTGTTGAAACACAATGTGTCGAAATAATTAACAGCCGGATAAGAAGGGCAGTCTTTGATAAGTTGAGCTTGCGAGCTAAATGTTAATAGAAATGCACTAATCAGTGCAGTTTTTTTCAAAATATTCATAGTTATATAGTTGTTGGTTTGCTACTAATGCAAAAATAGCACATAAGAAACAAAAACTTATACTTTTCTCTTATTTTTTTGTGATTTATTTAAGTTTCTAATGCGCAAATTCAAAAATCAAAGAACAAGAAATAAGCCTAAAACAAAGAAAAATGTTTTTTTTCTAAATTAAGATTCATTGGCTTTTTGAGCTTATTTTTTGCAATAATTCACTATATGCGTATATTGTGCTGTTTTGAATTAAACTTAACATGATAAAACTTCCTTCTTTAAAACTTTTATTTGAATCGTTTGTAAAAACTTTTTTAAGGTTTCCAATTGCAATCATTTATTCATTGGTTGCAGCAGTTTTTGCTTGCTTGTTGATTGATTTAAATTATCAGCAGAAACAAGAGTTGGAAAGTTTGTTCACAAAAATTATCATGGCATCCTCAATGGGTGTTTTTTCTTCAATTGCACTTTCACTCTTTAATGAAAGATTAAAGAAAGGAACGACAGGATACATTGTCACTTCAGCTTTGAAATTGTTATTCCCTTTGTTATACTTTTTCTTGTTGCCACAAGAACTAAACATCAGAACTGGAGTCAGATTTGGAATGCTGATGTTGGCATTGCACATGTTGGTTGCTTTTGCACCTTATGCAAAATATGGAACAATCAATGGGTTTTGGCAATATAATAAAACCTTATTCATACATTTCTTAACCTCAATTCTTTATACATCAGTTTTATATCTTGGAATTTCTGCATCCATAGGCACTACCTCTCTTTTGTTTGACA
>JBDNDT010000423.1:0-2831 GCA_046718985.1 Cytophagales bacterium | reverse complement strand
GGCTTGCAGATGAAACTTCGGGCACTGTCAAAATGGGTGTTAAGATATCATCAATGTTGCTGGGTTTTGAAAACAATGACATGATGTGTACATATCCTACAATGTCATCAATTTTCTCTTTGTATATTACTATTTTTGAATGACCACTTTCATTGAAAAGTTTCAGCAAACCTTCCATTCCTTCTTCGTAGTCAAGAGCAACAATTTCTGTTCTCGGTCTCATGCATTCATAAACCTTTAAATGTTTAAATTCTAAAGCATTTTCAAGAATCTTTGTGTCAATTTCTGAGTTGTCTTTTTTGTCATCTTTTGGTGTTACGGTGTGCTGCCTAATAAAATTATCTAAGTCTGTATAACCAAAAACAGGTTTTTCATCAGAGAAATCAATTTTAGCCACTTTTTTCATAAATAGTTTGGTTGGGACAATCACCAATTGAGTGAGTGGCCACAGTAACTTAAAAATCAGTGAAATAGGAAACGAAAAAATACTTAACAAAGCATTTGGATGAGAGAAAAATATAGACTTTGGTAAAAATTCGGCAAAAATTAAGGCAATAAAAGTAGCAATCAACGAGTGTACAATCACAAAAACTATATCATTGTCAAGATATTGATTGTTTAAATCTTTGAAAAAAGGATCAATGAGTTCGGTCATATAAAAATCATATAACACCAAACACAATGTGTTTCCAATCATGGTGGTGGTGATGAAATTTGTTGGATTTTGGAAGAACCGAATTAATCTTTTTCCTGATGATTTTCCTTGTTTGTGAAGCAGTTCAAATTGTAACTTATTGGAGGAAATGAATGCGATTTCAATTCCGGAAAAAAATGCAGATAATAAAATGAATAAAAGTACGAAATAGACAGCCTCAGGCATTTAATTTTTTGACAAAAATAAGAAAAATCTACACAGAAATTTCAAATCTGTTTTTCAAAGTTTTTCTTGGGTCTGTTGGGTGCATATACATGTAGGAGTTTTTGAAAGAAAATTTCCTCATCATTGTTTTCCTGAGCCGATAAAGTTTTTTAAATAACAAGAATACAACTTTAATTCCCATTGTGATTAGCATTAGCCTGACTGCTTTGATTATAACGTAACCTGAATTCTTTTGGTTGTTTTTTTAAATGCAATCTACTTGATAATCAGTGTTGATAATTGTTTTGATTAAAGTGATTTTTGGTCATTACCGATTCTTGTTTTTAAATCAAAGTTGATATGTAACTGATTAATATTGAGGATGCTAACTTTGTGTTCTTTTAATGTGAGATGTTAAATTTTTTTTTTTCTTCAAATCAAAGTGTTAGTTTTGAATGTAAGTTTTAGTATAAGAATTACAGTTTTTAGCTATGATTTGTTTTTTGAGATTCCTGTTTTTATTACCTTTTTTAGTTTTTAGTCAGGGCTTTGTTGATATTGTTAGACTTGAGAGTTATTATTCACCCACCCAGACCAAGCAAGGGGAGAAGGTGAATTTGTCAATAGGACAAGCTCAATTATTTCTGCCAATAGTGAAAAACGAAAAGAACACAGTTTTCTTTAATCCAAGATTTGAGCTTGTGAATATTCAATTCAAAGATGAAAGTTTGCAACTTGTTCAAACCGCTTATCCATTAGGGTTCAAGAGAAATGTAAACGACCGTTGGGGATACACAACCATTGTGATTCCTAGATTCAACGGACCTTTTGATAATTCTTTCCAAATTGGAGTGCTCAACACTGTTAATATAAATAACAGCGGAAACTTAAACCAAAGATTTGGGTTTTATGCGAATCAAGAATTTTTTGGTTTGTTTTTGTTGCCCTTATATGGGATTGATTGGAAAATTAATGGTTCATGGAGAGCTTATGGATTGTTGCCGGTAAATGCAGCTATTGAAAATAGAAAGTCAGAAAAATTGGCTTATGGGATATCTTTCAATGCTTTCATAAATTCATTCAGAAGTTTCCAGACTGAAAAATATCCCGGTTATTTTCAAAGAAACACCAATGAGCTTTATTTGTATGCAGATTATTATCTTTCAGCAAAGTTAGTTTTGCAAGGAAAGGTTGGCTACAGTGTAGGCAGGGCTTATAAATATTATCCTGAGGATGAACAACTTGCATACCAAATCAGTTTGGCTCGCTTTGGTGACAAAAGAGCCAAAAGAGATGCATTTGTTACTGATGGAGCTATATTTCAATTGAATTTAGTATTCAGAGTAAAAACTGATTACAAGTAAAATTTAGTGAGTTATTCTGCATAGCCATAAATGTCAATTTTCTTCATGTGAGCGGCAGCAGGATATTGAAATTTTGATAATTCATCAATTGATTCATTGTATTTTTCAGCCCATTTATTGTAATGTGCTCTTAATCTTACTGCCAAGTCTAAACTGTTATTCGTTCTGATGTCGTTTAGAATATCTTCAAGAAGTGGGTAATTTTCTTCGTATGGTGTTTTTGACTTCAATTCTGAAACAAAAGCTATTAAGGAATCACAGGTGTTGTCGAATAAATCCACTTTTGCGTTGTCACCAATTTCATTTTGTCCATATTTCAATGCTGAAACTTGTTTGAGTTTCATATTACCTTGTTCAATTTTAGAAAGGTCAGGCGCTTTGGTTAAAGAAATTTGATATAGCAAAGTTTTGATATCAGCCAGTTTTTGACTGTCTGATTTGTGGATTAATTTCCAATAAGAATTTAGGCTGTCTTTGAATTCGATTGATTTTTGATAAATACTGTCTAAGGTTTTGTTATCCATTTTTTGTGTTTTTTTTTCTTCTTTGCAAGCGTTGAAAGAAAAGAAAAGAACTAAGCAAGTTATCGTTTTGATGTAAATTTTCAT
>JBDNDT010000422.1:0-2836 GCA_046718985.1 Cytophagales bacterium | reverse complement strand
TAGGCACTATGTTCCTCATGTGAATTTTTGCATTAAGCAAGTGACTGTGAATGGAAATTCAAGGAAATATTTGGGAACAGTTGAAGATTTATATCGTTGGGACTATAGCCACATGAGCAAAGCCAACCAAAAACCTGATTCACAAGTGGTGAGCATTGCAAAAAGCTTGATGAAACCTGGCATGAGTAACTTAGACAAAGCGAAAGCTATATTTTCTTGGGTGCAAGAGAATATTAAATATATTGCTTTTGAAAATGGATATGAAGGCTTTGTGCCAAGAAATGCAGGTGATGTTTGCAGAAGAAAATATGGCGACTGCAAAGATATGTCCTCAATTCTTGT
Organism: Cytophagales bacterium; assembly: GCA_046718985.1. Lineage (GTDB taxonomy): Bacteria > Bacteroidota > Bacteroidia > Cytophagales > UBA9547 > JBDNDT01. The sequence continues at coordinate 2,494 of JBDNDT010000422.1, read as the reverse complement.
TGAAATGATGAAATCTGTTGGTCTTCAAGCTTATATGGTCTTGATTGGGACTGATGAACTGCCTTATAAATTCAGCGAAAATCCGCTACCCAGTTCTGCCAATCACATGATTGCCTGCGTGAAAGACAAAGATAAATATTATTTCCTCGATGCTACGGGAAGATTTTATCCACCATTTTTTCCAACCCAATTCATTCAAGGAAAAGAAGCATTGATTTCAATTTCGAAAGATAAATTTGATGTAGTGACTGTGCCGACACCCTCATATACAGAAAATGTTCTCTTAGATTCAGTGTATTTGGAGATTTTAGACAGAAAATTAATCGGAAAAGGTAAAACCTCATTATCAGGCTATCGAAAAATTGATTTTGTTTCCAGATATAACAACACTTTGCCTGAAAACATGAAAGATATGCTTAATGATTATCTGCATTTGGGAAATAATAAGTTTTTGCAAAGCAATCATAAAACCAAAAATCTAGACAATCAGCCATCAAAGTGTCATGTCACATATGACTTTACCATTGATGATTATGCAGTGAGTTTCAAAGAAGGTGTATCAGTGAATATGTCATTAATACAAAGGTGGAAAAGTTTTAGCACAGAAAACCAAGACCGAACACAGCCTTTGAAATTTAATTATCCCTCAGAAAGTAAATTACTTGCTATTTTGAAAATTCCTGAGGGCTACAAGGTTGGATATTTACCCAAAAACCATGAATTCGAGAATGAAAATTTCGGCTTTGGAATCAAATATAGACTTGATAAAGATAGAATCTTAGCAGAACAAACTTACAGAATTAAAACAAGATATATAACCCATCCAATGTTTCAGGAATGGAATATAATGCTTAATAATTTGAGTTCTTGTTACAAAGAAGTAGTCATGCTTGAAAAAAGCGATGGAAAGACCGTTATGATACCCAGCACAAATAAACCGGTAAAATGAATCGAATTTTATTATTAATCATAGTTCCTTGTTTGGTTTGGGCTCAAGATGCCACAATCCTAAAGCAATTTTATCTTGAACCCAATCGAAAGTGCATTCAAATATCAAAAGATGAAGCCAAAGAAAAAGTCTTATTTTTAAAAGATAGATTGAGCATCGAATATAGTTTAACAGATAAGAATCTTGTAGCAGAGTTTCAATTGGTTCACAGAATCATTCGATATAATTCACATGAGGCTATTGAAAACTTCAACAAAATATACATCCCGATGGATGAGGTGGTTGAAATTATGAAGTTAGAGGCTCGTGTAATCACTTCAAGCGGCAAAATCATCAATTTTGACAAGAAAAATCTAAAAGATCTCAACCAAGACAGTGACAAAGGCAAGGTGAAGATGTTTGCAGTTGAAGGAGCAGAAATAAACTCAGAGTTAGAGTTTTTTTATTTGACAAGAAGAAAAACTGAATTTATGGGCTCTACCATTTTTCAATTTCCTTTTCCGGTGAAAGAAGCTTTGTTTGAGTTGTTGAGCCCAATGTCTTTGGTTTTTGAAGCAAGATCATACAACAAACTCAACGCAATTAAAACTGACACCATTGAGGGGAAAAGAAGATTGGTGATGAAACACAACAATGTTCCAAGTTTCCAGTCAGAGCCCTTTTCTTTCACAAGACCCAACAAAATGAGGGTTGATTACAAATTGAGTACTGAGGTTTCAATGCCCAATACCAGACTGTTTTCATGGGAAGCAGTAGCCAATAAAATAGCACCGGTTTTCAATTTCAGTTCAAATGAAGATAAAACGTTGGTGAAAATGGTGAAAAACTTGAAAATTGACCCGAAATCAACAGATGAAACCAAAATCAGAGCTATTGAAGAGTATGTTAAGACTAGTTATGGATTGGTGCACCAAGCACCAAGCACCAACATTGAACAAGTTTATATTTCTAAATACACCAATGCCGTAGGGTTCACTAGGCTTTTTTTTGGTTTATTAGAAAAAGCAGGCTTGGAATTTAAATTGATTTTAACCTCAAAAAGAGATGAAGGAAAAATTGACCCTGATCTAGAAATCTGGAATTACCTAAGTACTTATTTGATTTATTTCCCGAAACATGATATGTATCTTTGTCCTACTGAACAAGAAACAAGATATGGAATCATTCCGGCAAATCTCACCAACACAAATGGTCTTTTCTTAACACCTAAAAGAGGCAAAAACAAAGAGATGTTATTTTTTAGTGAAATTTCATTTATCAAACCTTTAAGTCACACATTGAGCAACCACAACACTTTTGTGAATGTTAATTTGGTTGACAGCAACAAAATGCCTACTCAAATCACACATCTTTTCACCGGATATCCGGCTGAAAACTTAGTCCCATACTATGATTACATGAATGAAGAAGACAAAGAAAGATTGGTGAAAAATTTGACTGAGGCTGATAAAATGGGATACAAACTGAAAGATTTTAGTTTCAAAAATGCCAAATATTCCGAAGAAACACCTATGGGTAAATTTGAATTAACAGCCAATTTAGACG
>JBDNDT010000421.1:0-2845 GCA_046718985.1 Cytophagales bacterium | reverse complement strand
CAAAACTTTTAGCCTGAGTGGTATTCGGTCTTCGTCATCAGAAATCCAGGCAACTATCGGTGTTTCAGTTCTTAAAAGTGGATTGTCAGGAATGATAGGTGCTATCAGTAAACAGTTTCTTTCTCCCAATCGAGATCTGATTTTATCTCTTTTCATGATTTTCATTTTGAGATTGAAGGCTTCATTATCAAAAAAAACATCTACTATGATAGTATCACCTACTTTTTTTCGGTTCAAATCAAGATTCCTCAGCAAGAAATATGCACTGATGATGTCTTGCATATTTTCAGAAATCTTTGTAATTTTTATACTGTCGGGGTTTTGGGTGTTTTTTTCAACACAAATGGCTTCTAAAGTTTCTCTGTTGAAAAATGTAGCATCTTTTTTCACAAATTTGTTTTCTTTTATGTCTCTTTTAAAAACAACGGGTAAATAATTCGTTGTGTCCACATAACTTGTGAAAACGTCTTTGAAGTCATTTATTCTGTCAGCAAGACCAACTGCCTCACCCACAATTTCGACTATGTAACAAACACGGTCTTTTTTCACATGCAAAGCAGTGTCAACATCAATGTTCACAAAGCCACCTTTCATGAACCCATATTTCACTGAGTATTCAAAATGTTCCGCTTCTTTAAAATAATTCTTTTGATAGTCAATAGTTTCTAAGGTAGGCACAAAGTCTTCCTTTTTGTGTTCGGACTTGCCACCGCAGGCACTCAATATTAAATTTACTAATATAAATATAAATAGATTGCAAAAAACAGCAGCCTTAAATTCTTGAGGGAACACCACAGTCATGAAGATATTTTTTCAATGTTGGAATCTCGATTTCTTTGAAATGGAAAATGCTGGCAGCTAAAGCAGCATCTGCATATCCTAAGTTGAAAACATCTTTGAAATGTTCCATGTTTCCGGCACCACCTGATGCAATCACAGGGATTTTTGCATTCTGTGAAATACGTTGTGTGAGGTCAATTGCGAATCCGTTTTTGCATCCATCATGATCCATTGAGGTCAACAAAATCTCTCCGGCACCTCTGTCTTCCATTTCTTTTGCCCAATTTTCGGTTTCAATGTTGGTTGGGTTTCTGCCACCGTGTGTGTGAATATAATTGATGCCATTCATGTTTTTGGTGTCAATCGCCACCACCACAAATTGACTTCCAAATTCCTTGGCTAGGATTGAAACCAAATCAGGGTTTTTTACCGCTGCAGAATTCACAGAAACTTTGTCAGCTCCGGCATTCAACAATACTGAACAATCTTCAACACTTGAAACACCACCACCCACAGTGAAGGGAATGTTGATGACACGGGCTATTTTTTTAACCAATTCAGCCAATGTTTTTCTTTTGTCAACAGTTGCCGTGATGTCTAAAAAAACCAATTCATCAGCCCCTTGTTCAGCATAAAACTGACCCAGCTCAACAGGGTCTCCGGCATCTCTCAGGTCTAAAAAATTGATACCCTTCACCGTTTTGCCGTCTTTGATGTCTAAACAAGGAATGATTCTTTTGGTATGCATTTGCAAACGAGATTTTGGTGCAATTTAGCTTGGAAAATGGGTTATTAAAAACTTGTACTTAAAATTGATAGAAAATGGAATGCTCTGATAACAAAACTCATTGCCAAATATATACTTTCAGTAAAATTAAGTGACAAAATTTACAAATAGGTATTTTTAATATAGAGAAATAACCTAAGGGCTTCCGGACTTTGTGCGGCTAGAGCTAATGTGAAAAAACTTCAAAAATTAAGTAAAGCGTCTCTTTTGCCAATATCTTTTGGTGAGTTAAAGCCGATTTTCTACAAATTACAATTTAAATTATCCTTCAAACTTTTTGCGAGGAAGTTTCTTTCAAAATAATGATTCTCAATCGGTAATTATAGGGGTTGTTTAGTAAAGCAAATCTTAATGCTAATCAAAAAGAATCGATTTATACTCAACATAATTTTGGTTTAGATTCCTAGAACTTTAAGTTTTTAATTAAATCAAGTTGTAAACAAAACTTGGCAAAATACCCAATAAAAGCAAAACAATGGCAATAAACACCAACACCCCTTGATATAATAATGAGTTCTGAACTGGAGCTAAACTTCCATCTGTAGGTTTAAAATAGATGGCAATTATCAATTTTAAATAATAAACCACACCAATTGCAGCATTCAACACAGCAAGAATTGCCAACCAAATAAAATTGTTTTTCACTGCCGCTGACAGTATAAAGAATTTAGCCAAAAAGCCAGCAGTAGGAGGTAGGCCTGCCAATGATATCAAAAATATCGCCGAAGCAAAAGCCATCACAGGATGGGTTTTTGCCAATCCATTGAAAGAATCTAAACTCAAATCAGATTTTACTTTTTCTACTGATATCACAATAGCGAAAATCCCAACAGAACTCAAAGCATAAACCAAAGCATAATACAAAATAGCACCATCGTTGATGAAGCCCATAAACATGAGCGCAATTGCCATATACCCGGCGTGAGACACACTTGAATAAGCCAATAATCTCTTCACATTTGTTTGTTTCAAAGCTGTGAGAGAACCAATCACAATGGTCACTGCCGCAATTACAGTGAAAATGATTTGCCAAAATTCATCAGCCAGTTCAAAACAATTGTCAAATAATCTGTAGAATGCGCCAAAACCTGCCAATTTCACCACAGATGACATGAACATGGTCACAAATGTTGGTGAACCTTGATAAACATCAGGAGTCCAAAAGTGGAAAGGAGCAACTGAAACCTTGAAACCTAAAGCAATTATCAAAAATAACACACCCACCATCAACAAAGGCGAACTCATCAATTCATTTGAATCAGTATATTGTTGAATGGC
>JBDNDT010000420.1:0-2846 GCA_046718985.1 Cytophagales bacterium | reverse complement strand
GCGGTGGTGGAATCAGTTTAGATGGATATTGTGAAACCAAATTATTGGAAAGACTTCCTTATGCAAAACCTTGATGACTTTTGGATTTTAAATCTCTATTCCTGAATACTTTTTGTAAACAGCACGATATCCAAACAATCTTGCAACAGGTGCTACAATGTTCATCATCAATTGTTGAACGCCTATGGGTATGCTTGCCAAATAAGCTTTGCTACCGATATATTTCAGGGTGACCAATTCTTGAACCAAACCAAAGGAGCCATTATTTGCTTTTCCATCAGCTGTTAGTCCGGCTATGTTTTCAATGAGATATTCAAAGTCTAAAGCCGGTGAAACGCTTTGGAAATATTCAACACGGTCGCTGTTTAAGTTATAATGATTGTGTGGTTTATTTTTTGGCAATTCGATTTTTTCACCTGCTTTGAGCTCGATGATTTTGTTTTCGAACTCTATTGTGAGTGTTCCGCTGATGACTTCAAAAACTTCATTTTGATATACATGAAGGTGGTCTGGCACTTGTTGACCTTTTGAAAATTGGATATGTTTCAGTTTGACGTATTCACCGTTTGTGCTTGATGAAGTTTCTACAAACTCAATGCTATCTTTGTTGAAGGGATTCACTAAAACTTCGCCTTGTTTTGCCATAATTGTTTTTGAAAGGTTATTGCAAATATAAATGTTTAACTATCGTTTTAGCTCTCTTTTTTCTAAAAAAGATTGTAAAATAATGGTAGCACTCACCGCGTCAACGAGGTTTTTATTTCTTATGTCTTTTTTTTTCAAGTCAGCCTCTCTGATGGTTCTCAAAGCCATGCTGCTGGTGAAACGCTCATCAACCAATTCAATGGTTTTATCAGGAAAATCTTTAGTGAGTTTTTTTTGCAGTTGCCTCACATCTTGGGTCACATCGGTGTCTTCGCCGTCAGTGTTTGTGGGAAAACCCAATACAATGGTTTCTACTGCTTCTTTTGAGAAATAATCTTTCAGCCATGTGAAAAGGTCATGGGTTCTGATGGTGCCGATTGAGGTAGCGATGATTTGCAAGGGGTCTGTTGTGGCAATTCCGGTTCTTTTTCTGCCGTAATCTAAGGCGATGATTCTTGCCAACTCAGTTCAGTTTAGAATTCAATGCCAGTTTTTGTTTTGCTTTGCTTTCCAATTGAAGGGCTTTCGGGAAAAAAATCTCGTTTTCAATTTTTGCGTGTTCAATGAGGTCGTTTTCGAAATCTTTCAAGCTGTTCATAATCACTTTTAGGTGTGTTGGGCTGCCTTTGGGGCAAGAATAATTGTGGGTGAGTTTTCTGATTCCTTCCATGCCGCTTTCATGACTTCCATGTTCCATGGCATGAGTTTGCAACGAATGCATGGAAATGCTTTTCAAAATTTTTCCGACACTGATGGGTTCTTCATTCACAAACTTGCTCAAATCTGCCACATATGTGAAAAGTTCGTCTTCTTCTTCATAAATATGCTCAACGAACTCACGATTGAAGGAGGGGAAAATTTCAATTAAATCGTTTATCAAATTTTCAGCCTCTGCATGTTTCACCTTGTTGAAAGACTGAATGATGTTGTTGAGATAAGGCAATTTGTATTTGGCAAAATGGTGATGGGCATGTTTGAGATATTCCATGATGAGTTCAATGGGATAATCAATGAGTTCATGTTTTTTCAATGCCGGAGATTCAATTGCCGCTTTCAAGCTTTCCAACACTTTTGTGGTGTTGAGGTTTTTAGAGCTACAGGCTTCTTCAAGGGTATTGTCAGAATATTCATAAAACGAGATGCCGAAATAGTGCAAAACATATGCAAAGACGCTGTTTTCTGACACTAAATCGTTGACTAATAAACTTCTCATTTTTGAAATCAATAATTACAAAGATAATGAATTGCAGGATAATTTGTATCTGTCAATAATAAAGATTTCAAGCACTGAAAATGTTGTGCAGTTTTGAAAATAAATATTCCAAGTAGCTATGTCCAAAGAATGAATACTTCTCAAAAACGATAGCTCTTCTGTTTTATTGAAAAAACTAAATTTACTTTTCGTTTTCGGTAGGCTTCTTTTTTTAAATTACGGCAACATCATCAATTGAAAATGAACCTATTTCGCCATCCTTTCCATTTCTTTGCCACATTAAGGCGAAAATATCAGTCAGCACTAATTCATTTCTTTTACCCCATGAAGGCTGTTTGAGCTCTTCCAAATAAACCGTAACGGTTTGCCATTCAGAAGATTCAGGGATGGAGATTTGGAAATAAGCGAAATCATTAATGTTTTGAGTGGCTAACAAGAATATATGCGCGACCCCTTTGTGACGATATGTGAAGCCTTTGGTTTTTCCCCATAAAAAAGGAATTTTAGCTTTGTTCAGGTTGAATGTGACATTGACATAAGGCTGCCATTGAAAACTTCCTTTGTCTAAGTGATAGTCAACGGAAATAAAATAATTGTTTTGTTCAGTTCTGATTGCACTGTCTGTTGAAGAGACTGTTGACCTTCCTCCATTTGGGCTGTCAGTGTGCAAACTCCAAAAACCGTAAGCCAGTTTGGTGGTTTTGTGGTTGAAGTTTTCCAGTGGAAAAAAAGTTGATTTTTGGGCACTCAACAAAACAGTTGAAAAAACAAAAGAAAATATAAAATAAGTTTTCATTAATTGGTTTTTGGGGCAAATTAAGAAGAAAAAAATAGGATTTTATGTTTGGTGAAGATTTTTCTATAAATGATTGTGATTGGCTTTAAATCATAATCTTAAATTAAAATTTTGAATTAGGCATTTAATTGTTAATGAAATTGATTAACTTAGCCTTAAAATGACAGGTAATTATGGAGGCAAGATTTAAAA
>JBDNDT010000042.1:0-10820 GCA_046718985.1 Cytophagales bacterium | reverse complement strand
AGACTTTTTTTCTTTATTACAGGATTTTTCCTGAGATTTATTACATTCTGCTTTATCTTTCTTTGTTGCGCAACACTCTTTTTTACCTTTCTTGCCCTCTTTATCTTTGCCGTTCTCTGCCATCAAAGATGCAGAAGAAAACATAAGAACCAAAGCCAACAAGATAATCGGTGTGTTTTTCAAGATTGTTTTCATATCACAAATTTAAATTAACGTTAATTAATACAACAACTCAATAACATAAGTTTTATTACATCAGTTCAATGTTTATCACATAAATGAACCAAGAACAACAACAATAATGAGAAAAAACTTGGAATTATAGTTTAAAAAGGTCATCTTTGCAGTCCAATTTCAGGGCTTGTAGCTCAGCTGGTTAGAGCACCTGACTCATAATCAGGGGGTCCATGGTTCGAGCCCATGCAGGCCCACTCTGAAAATCAAAGGGTTACAGTGATGTAACCCTTTATTATTTTTAATCTGTGATGAATTTTGTAACACAACTATTCAAAATTCATCATCATTTGTTCTTCAACAAATCTCTGATTTCTTCTAACAAGACTTCCTGTTTTGGAGGTTCTACTTGTGCTGTTGGTTTCTCATCTTCTTTTCTCTTTATACTGTTCATTAGCTTAACTAGCATAAAAACTGCAAAGGCTATGATAAGGAAGTTTACAATAGCTTGAATAAAATTTCCATAGGCTAAAAGTGGTGCCCCTAATTCCTTGGCTTTTGCTAAACTTTCATAGTCTTTTCCGTCTAAAGCAAAAAAGAGGTCTCTAAAATCAACACCACCCAATAACATACCAATTGGAGGCATCAACACGTCGTTCACAAGTGAACTTACAATTTTTCCAAACTCAGCTCCGATAATCACACCAACAGCCAAATCAACCACATTGCCACGCATGGCAAACTGCTTAAACTCATTAAAAAATCCCATATACAAAATAGATTTAGTGAACAATTATACACATTTTGCTAATAATTACACTTCCATAATTCTATAGAAAAACAAAATAATACTCAATTTTTAACCCACCTCAATATGTTTTGTGATTTTTCGCTTTGTAAAATGATATGATATGTTCCGGAAGTTAATTTTTCACCAATTCTGACATTATCATTTACATTATCCAAAACCTCAACCAACTGACCTATCGAATTATATATCAATATTTGAGCTCCAACAAACTCATCAAGAACCAAATTGGAGTAACTATCTGTTGGATTTGGACTTAATAAAACTTTAGAGGTTCTGTTTTCTAACCTAATTAAAGGACTGATACTTTTTTCTCCTTTTTCATGATAAACTATCATTAAAACTTCTACACCAACCGTTTGACCTATTTGAGTTTGATAAAACATTTTGGATTCTATTGCTTTTTCTATCGTGACTAATTCCCAAACACCGTTTTTAGAAGCCAATATCTCAAAATATCCATCGTTTGATGTCTTGGTTACTTTCCACTCAACTAAAGTTTGCGTTTCAGCATTTGAAGCTTTTGCCCAAATCCATGAAACAGGAGTTGCAGATACACAACCAACTATAGATTGCGCACCTATACTGTTTGTAGGTTGCCCCAGCATGTTTGCATAAGCAGTGTTGGTGATGAATGGAAGTGCACAACCGGATATATTTCCATTGATTGTATGTGAAAATGTAGTACCTTTTAGTATTGGTCCAGGCTGCAAAGGCCAGGTAACGATTCCTGCATTGTGACTTCCTCCGTTGGTGGCAGATGTGAACGTAATATTAGATGGCAAGGGGTCAGAAATCTGCAAATCAAAAGCAGAATCAAAATGAGAACGCCAATTAGTAGGTCGGTTTTGATTGCTGTTATCCCCTCCTCCCATGCTTGCATCTGATCCATTGAAGAAACCAACATATCCGGGCTGAACTTTTAGTCCATTGTAAGTTGCAATTGGAGGTGAGGAAGAAGTATCTGCTGCATTTATCCAGATTCTCATGTTTCCACCTTTCAATACTACAATAAAATTCATCACAGGATTCCCCGGTGTAAATGGATGTGGAATTGGAGTATTAGGGTCAGAACCCACTATTTTGGTATTATCGTTCATCACAGAAAATACCACGCCACCGTTTATCCCATTCTTACCCGGCCAAACGTTTAAAGCTACTCCATTATAACTTGCAGCACCGGGCTGTCCGCCTTGATACCTGAAAAGTAATGAAAAATTAGGCCATCCATTTGCAATGTTTATACTAAAATTGAGCATACCATCAGTTCCATGACTTCTATTATGATAAAAATATTTGGGAGCTGTCCATGGGTTGGTAAGGTCTGTGAAATTAACAGGCAATCCCGGCGAGCCCGGCGGAGCAACCCAATTGGTCAAGTTGTTAAAACTATGGTTTGCTATTGTGCCATGAGTTTGGGTATAGTTGATGGTATATGCAATGTTTTCTCCAGGTGAATAAGTAGTTTTATTAGCAGTTTTAGTCATGGATGTTAGAGCAGGGGGTGGTGGTGGAACAGGGTCACAAGTGACCACTAAATCAACTTTGCTCATCAATTTTGAATCTGTTTTGCTCCATATCCAAGCTCGGTTTTCAAATTGTTTTTCAGGCATTGGGCAGACACCATTTGCTATAGCCTTATAACTCAAATCTCCCTTTGACCCGACCAACATTACAGGAATTTTCCATTCAATGATTCTAGTTGAAGGATTATAAGTTGCGGTGATTCCCAAAGCATTGTCATCTATAAATCCTGCCCAATCTAAGTGAATGGGTAAAGTATCATGAACGACTACATCATATGTTTCCCTACCCGGCAACGGACCTCTTCCGTGTGCACGTCGCCAAGTATAACCATCAAATTCTTCGACCAAGATTCTATCAAAGTTGGGGAGTTTATTTCTACATTCGTCCACATGAATTTTTGTAACAGGTTTTCCTGCGGGATAAAGTTGTGTTTCAGTCCAATCAGGAGTAATCGGAAAAAAAAGGTCTTTGTCGTTTGAGGCTACATTCAATGGCGAAGCATCACCATCAAAAGACCAATCATCTGCCAATTGAGGTGACATCGGATTTGAAGGATTTGATTCTAATTTCAACATTGTCCTGAAAGGTTCTTTTGCCCCTCTATGCACCCTTCCCGTGACTCCAAAATATTTATAAAGATGTTGTGACAAAGCGCCCAATGTGTCAGAAAATTTAACCACTAATCGCTGATCCCACTTTCTTCCATTTATTGGATCTTCACCGAAAGGTATCTTTTGAAACATGTATTGAACTTTGTTGATATTTCCTCCTTCTAAAATGTTCACTTGGAAGGTCCAACCCGATGGGTCAGCAGGGAAAAAACCTGATTTTGCCGGGTCGTTCACAAAATAAGAAACCCTGTAGTTCCCATAATTGATGTAAGCTTCTTGAGCACCATGAAAAATTCTGAAATAAAGATTGGCAGTGTTTGGACCGGAATATCCATACGCATGAGTAACGGTGATGCCGGGTCTTCCTCCATTTAGCCAACCTGCGTTAGTAGAGTTTTCGAATTCAAGTTTGAAATTCACTTCATCACCTGGATTCATTTGAACCCTAGACGCGGTTTTGGTGATGGCTAATGCTCTTTGGGCAATATCTACGCAATTTCTTTCCATGGTTGCGGTGATGTTGTTAGGATATTCATTGCTTTCCCAGCCGGTTCCGTTGGTGCAAGTGATGGTTGCTTTGTTGCAAAAGCGATCTAGTGCTGTGGTTCGGATTCTACAAACCACTTTTACCGAACCTCTAGTAGGATTAACACCTGTGAGTGATTGAAAACCGGGAACTGTTCCTATGTTCCAAGTCACAGTATTTCCGGCAACGCTGAAAGGACCGGTTGCTGAAACGAATTCTAATTCTGGCGGAAGCACATCTGTAATTCTTACACCTGTAGCTGCAACAGAAGCATAATTTCTGTAAGACAGTGTATAAGTGAGCGTATCACCCTGGAAACCATAGGTTTTGCTTACTGATTTGTATATTTTCATATTTCCACCGGGAGGAGCAGCAAAAGTGACGGGAGAATGAAAATTGCCCGTTGTGACCAATAGACCAAAAACTCGAAACCAACCATGGAAATATTTAGGAGTACTTCCCAAATATCTTTCAAATTCATTGTTGGGTTTATCTTCAACCACATCCCATTCTAATTCTAGTTGTCGATAAGTTTTAGCGGTGATTTCATCATCTCCATTTAGCACAATTCCAGGAGAGCTAGAACCCCAGGTCCAATTAGTGTATTCATGAATTGATGAATAAGGAGCACCATTCAAAAAATTTGCTCCATGAACCCAAGTGATTCCATCAAATTGGATATCAACGGGATCTTGACCATGTTTAGCACAACCTTTGCCTCCTGGAAAGTCAGCAGGTCTTTTGAAAAACTGTGCTAATCGTTGAGCGTTATTAAGATTGTGTGTATTAGTTCCGGGCACAATTGCATGAGTGACAGGATTCCAATTATATGTTGGCGGACCATGCCATAAATGATTAATAATGGTTCTTTTCGGCAACCTAAAATCTTCGCCTGCCAAGCCTGTGTTTGCAAAACTCACTACAGAACCATCATTATTGACCGTGACACTACCTGAAAAAGGTAAATGCCCTTGAGCATGCAAACGCCCCATCAACCAATCTGATGAAGCCTCAGCACGACGATACTGTGAAAATTATTGACCGGAACATCAGTGTTGGTGATTTGTTCCAGCAAGAAGTCCCCAAAAGCCCTGAAGTAACCCGGTGCAAAATAATCAAAAAATCTTCCCGTAACTTGCAAAGGAGAAGGCACCGCATTTGCCCATGTGTAAGGTGCAGGAGCTGTTAGTCTCCAACCGGTCAACTCACCCCATGTATTCCCTGACTTTACATATCCGTCAATGCCGATATTTCCGGTCAGATGACCTGAACCCGCTGAAAATCCCCCGCTTCCATTGTCCCAATATGTGGTATCTACCATAGCCTTAATGAAATGTAAAGCTTCTTTTCTGTAGTTGATTTCTTCGCCACAGGCATCAATGATGCCACTGTGTTCTCCCCATTGGCGGTAAGCCATCAAAAGGGCTAAACCTACATCAAAATCACCATCCGAAGCAGCATCGTTATTTCCACTTCCCGCCGGGGTTGTAGCATTGTTGTTCCATCCAAATGTATATGGACCAAAGGCATAAGTAGGTCTTAAATCAGCACAGTTGATATATCTTTTCACAACACTCAGCCTATTGTCGTGCATCCAACACCAAAGACCATCGAAGGTTTTTTTATCACACATATACGCGGCAGCCAACAGTGCGTAGCCATCTCCCTCCGAAACAAAAGTTCCATAATTATGTGGAACTACATTTTCATTGAAGGTGATGTATCTCACTTCCATTGCCGTCCCGGGATTCAAAACCGTGCCTGTGTAAATGGCACGATTCATCATGATTCTATAGGCATCTCTAATGGTTTGTTCCATTTCTGCATGCACAACGCCAATTGGGTTATGTTTGGCTAAAGAACGCCCCGAGTTATATTCTGTGAATTGAGGAAAGGGATATCTTGGATTGCCGGAATTGATGTTTACATCAATTATGTTTGCCGGCCAGTTTTGAGAAAATACAAGATTAGGACAAATTGCTGTTATAAACAGCAACAATAAATGCATAGATTTGAGCATAAATAAATCGAGTAGTTATTTGATTAATGCAAATATAACCAACTCTTTATCAACAATCAAAACCTTAGACAAGTATTGTAAGTATTAATAGAAATAACCAATCAAATTGGTTAAAGATAAAATATGAAATAAGCGTAAGAAGACTTGTTTAAAACGCTTATTTAAAAATATCAGATATACTTTTTCAACACAATCACCAAAAGAACCAAACTGACTCCTAAAAGAATCCAACCTGAGGTTACAGCTTGGGCAAACATAGGTTGATTAGTTTTGCATGATGCCAAGAAAACAGAACCCAAAACCGAGAGTATGCCGAAAAGTGATATTTTTTTCATGAGATAAACTTTGTTTTATTCTGCGCAAATCTAAAGAAATGACTGAAATAGTCAAAGAATGTGAAAAGAATTCAAGATAAGTATTCAGATTAAAAATAGTTTTCAGGGAAAAGAGATGATGAAGTGAACCTAAAGTGGTAATTTCACTTTCAAATTTTCCTTAATTAAACCATCAAAAAAATAATTATTGTATTATAGTACTCCACACATCACATAGAAACGAAGTTGTCATTAAATGTCATTTGCATTTTCTGCATGGGATTCAATGTCGTTCAGCTTAAATTAAAAGAACATTTATTTTTTAAATGATTTCCGGCTCATTTAGTAAAAACCAGACGTGTTTGAAAAAACAACGATAATTCCATACCGAAAATAAATCTTTTACCGCCATTACAACTCAAGTGTTGTTTTAAAATTTCTTTTTTTAATCAAACAACTGCTTTCTTAGATTGTCTTTGATTCAAGACAGTCATCCATTCACAGCCAAATTGATACATTTGTTCAATTTGGTTGATATTCAAGATGCTTAGGTTTCTTAAAATAAGCATCTTGTTGTTTTTTACTTCTATGGCAAAGCCTTTGTGTGTTTCAAAAAAACGAATTATTGACAAATCAAAAAAAGTTCTAATATAATTTTCGTCTTCTCCTTTCAAAAGATAGTAAAATGAAAAATTAGGAAACTCATCAAAATTGATATCATTAAGATTTGTTTGAGGTAACAAAGTTGTGCCAAAACTCTCTTTTTCTAAGGTAAATTCCGGCAAATAGTGTTCCCAATCACTCAGTTCTATAATCATTAAATCCACTTTAAGATGTTTGAGTTTCCCTCTGCTGTCTGATTCATTGAGCAAAATTTCAGCTAAATAAAACGAATGTTCATTTATCATGCCTTTCACTGTGTGCAATGTTTGTTCAATATTATGCACCGATGAAAAGCAGAATTCTTGAAGTGTTTCTTTAGCTTCAAAACCATTGAAAATAAAACTAAAACCTTTATCCTCAGCCCAATTTAACCATTCCGTTTCTCTTTCTGAAAGTTTTTCTTTGTTCAATATTTTTTTTGTAGCTAAGGGGTGTTTAGACATATTTTGATGAAATTCTAAACCTTTCACACCAATCTGACCACCATTTGAATTAATCTGATTTTCAAAGAAATATAAATGCTCCAAAAAAGTGTGGTCTATCAGTTTTGTTTTGGAAAAATCAAACAAAACATTTCCACCTTTCGGCACTCTTTCCAATACTTTTCTAAGAATAAAAAAGTTTGAAAACAAAGCCGAACCGTTGATTTTTAGCACATGTGCACGGTCTGTTGTGGAATATTCAATAGTGTAATTCGGATTGAGCAATTCTCCCCATTTCACTCCCATCATCAGGTAAACGGCAAATTCTGTTATGATTCCTAGCAAAACCCCGGGAACAATACCAAATAAAAAAATACTCAACAAGGTCACTGAATAAACAATTCCTTGTTCAAGTCCAATCTTATAATTTGAAAACAATGTGTTTGGTGTGATAAATTTGATTCCGGAATAAATCAATATGGCTGCAAGCGAAGCAACCGGAATGTAATTGAGCCAATAGGAACCTGAAAACAAAGCAATCAACACGAAAAATCCATGAAAAAGATTAGACTTTTGTGTTTTTGCGCCTGCTTGAATGTTGATAATGCTCCGTCTCACCACAGTTATGATTGGCAGACCTCCTATGAGACTTGAAATTGAGGTACCAATTCCAATTGCTCGAAGATCTAAATTATAATCCGTTTTTTGATTTTCATGGTTATTCCTTTCAATTGCTTTCAAAGAAAGTGTTGATTCAATTATAGCCACTAGGGTGATTAAAGATACATATTGCCAAATCCTTAAATCAGATAAAGTCTTCCATCCGGGCCAAATTAACTCTGAACTGACATTTGCTTTCAAATTGACCATTTCCATGCTTTGCAATGCACTCGGATTTTGATTCTTCAAAATCACTACACCAATAACGGATAAAAAAATCATCAACAGAACCGGTGGAAAATATTTGAATAACTTCAATGGAAACAAGTCACTTAAAGACAAAATCAATATCGCTATTCCTCCCATCACAAATGTCATTCGGTTTTGACTTTCCCACACTGTGCTGAGATTTAAAATTACATCAATAGGTTTTGATAATGGAATGCTTGAACCTAAGATGGTGGGCAATTGCGAAACAGCAATCATCAGTCCTAAGGCTGAGAGCATACCTTTCACCACTGATGAGGGAACTAAATCAGCAATCATCCCGGCATTTAAAAAAGAAAACAGCACCATCAATAAGCCTGAAAAAAATGCACAAACCAAAAATGAAGAATAACCTGCAGCCAAATCTCCATTTCCAAGCTCAATGGTGGCTAACAAAACAATGGTTGAAAGTCCGGCCGGCATACCTTTTATAGACAGTTTGCTCGGACTTAAAAAACATAACAAAAGCCCCCCAATCACACTGGAAACCAAGCCTGAATAAAATGGCGCGCCACATGCTTTGGCTATGCCCAAACTCATTGGCATCGCAACAAAAAAAACAATCAGTCCAGAAAATAAATCTGACTTTATGTCTTTAAATCCATCAAACTGAGAAAGCCAAATCTTTTTGTTAACCATAATTGACAATTTCTGGAATTATACCATCGCCATATTTCAACTCTACACATGCAAATAATGCAGCTTCTTTTTCTTTCGTATCTATTTGATTCAAATAACGAACAATCTCACTTCGGGCATTATCAAATTCAAATGATATGTCATAACCTTCTTTGCTGCCATCTGGTGCAATAAAAAGAGTAAAAAAATCATTCGATATACTTTTAAGAGGCTCTGAAACAACTAAAATTGAGTTTTTAATTGAGGTGTTGACTTTTATCAATTCCAAAATATACTTCCTGATTGATTTAATCAGTTTTTCGTCTTTGCATGTGATAACAATTGTGTGATGAACTAAGTTTTTCATAAATGTTTTTAAGGCGATTAAAAAAGCCATGTGTGAGTAATAGTTTTTAATTTAAGCCATACAAATATATAATAAATTAGCCTTAAATCATATTTTGGCTTGTTATTTCAAATTATAATGTCTATTTTTAACCCAATTACAAACTATTAAGTACTATTAACTAAAACTTAAACTTATGCGATTCTTATTCATAAATTTTCTCAAAACAAAAGCAGTTTTGCAAAGAAAAACCAAATCAGGGTTTAAAATTTTGGAATCTCTCAGCTTTCATGGTTTTTCACACTGTCAAACCATTCCTAATCATGTTCTTTTGAAACTGAGTTAAGCTTCAAACATAATGAAGTATATCAAAGCAACAATTAGACCTGAGAAGTTTGACAGTGTGCGAGATGCCCTATACCACATCGGTATTGAATTCTTCACATATACAGATGTCACTGGTGTGTCATTTCAACAAGAACAAAAATACTCTTATAGAGGAAGAACACTATATGATTCAGGAAAAGTGACTTTGAGAGTGGTTGATGTGATTGTTCCTGATGAAGATGCCAGTGAAGTGATTGAGGTGATTAAAAAATCAGCACAAACCGGAATGGTGGGAGATGGAAAAATTTTTATGTGGGACTTAGAACATTCAGAAAGAATTAGCAAATAAACATGAAAGACGAACAAGTATCAACGGACTCCATTTTTGTGGAAATCCCGGCTCAAGCTTTTGACAGCTTGGCATTTTATAAACAGAAAGTGATAGAAAAAACAGTTTACCTTGACAGTTTGTCACAAAAAATCTCATCTATTGAGATTGGTTTACATGAAAACGCCTTCACCACCAACAACTTGTGGATGTTGATGGCAAGTATTCTTGTCTTCATTATGCACTTGGGCTTCGCTACCTTAGAATCAGGTCTCACAAGAGCTAAGAATGCTTCTAATATACTTTTCAAAAACACATTGATTCCTGCTTTGGGCATCACGATGTTTGCTTTCTGTGGATTTAATTTGATGTATCCTTCATTCAACGAAAGTGATTTAGGTGTTTTAGCATTCAAAGGCTTCGGCATGATTGTGCCTTCAAATGGTGAAACCTTGGACTTCAATAAAGGAATGACTTATTGGACAAGTTTCTTATTTCAAGCTATGTTTTGTGCAACAAGTGTCACGATTGTTTCCGGTGCTGTGGCTGAAAGAATCAATTTATTGGCATTTCTCATTTTCGCTTTTGTTTTTGTATCTTTGGTTTATCCTATAATCGGAAGTTGGTCTTGGGGTGAAGGTTGGCTTTTCAAAATTAACTTCTTTGATTTTGCAGGTTCAACAGTAGTTCACTTGGTCGGTGGTGCTGCTGCACTTGCAGGAACGCTCGTTTTAGGTCCTAGATTAGGTAAATTTCAAGAAGGTAAAATTTATCCCATACCCGGTCATAACATGACTTCCGCAACCATTGGAGCATTCATGCTTTGGCTAGGTTGGTATGGCTTCAACGGTGGCTCTGTTCTCACTGCTCATGCCGGAGATGTTTCAAGGGTATTTTTAACTACAACCTTGGCTGCATGCTCCGGTGCTTTGTTTGCTTCAATAACCATTTTCGGACTTTCGAAAACTTTTGATTTGAGCATGACATTGAACGGAATTCTCGCCGGTCTTGTCGGAATCACCGCTTCTGCAAACTTGACTTCTCCATTAGATGCTTTCATCATAGGGGCTGTTTCCGGAGTCTTGGTAGTGTTTTCAGTATTGGCCTTTGACAAATTGAGGATTGATGATCCGGTTGGGGCATTGTCTGTTCACATGGTTTGTGGATTGTGGGGAACTCTGGCAGTAGGTATATTTGGAGAAAAAACCG
>JBDNDT010000419.1:0-2854 GCA_046718985.1 Cytophagales bacterium | reverse complement strand
AATTGTAGCAAAGCACCACATCACCTTCTTCAATCACCGCAACAGGGTTTCCTGAACCATCAACATTGATCAAAGGCTTCACAAACTCGTCTGTTATACCATCAGCATATGATTTTTCCAAAGAATCAATCAAATTTTCAGATTTTTCACCTTCACCTTTCACCAAAAGGTCATAGGCCAATTTAACCCTCTCCCAACGATTGTCTCTGTCCATTGAATAATATCTTCCAATGACACTTGCCAAAACGCCACCGGTTTGGTCTAGCGTTTTTTGTAAATCTCTTAAATAGCCTACGCCTCCTTTAGGATCAGTGTCTCTGCCATCTGTGAAAGCGTGAATAAAAAACTTTTCAATTCCTGAATCTTTAGCCGCTTTGCACAGCCCTTTAAGGTGATTGATGTGTGAATGAACACCCCCATCAGAAACCAAACCCATAAAGTGAAGTTTTTTCCCGGTTTTTTTTAAGTAATCTATGGCTTCTTTCCACACAGGTTCAGTCACAACTTGATTGTTCTCAACAGCTAAGTTGATTTTAACCAAATCTTGATAAACCACTCTGCCGGCTCCAAGATTCATATGTCCTACTTCAGAATTTCCCATTTGACCTTCAGGAAGCCCAACTGCCAAACCTGATGCCTCTAATTGACTATGTGTGTAATTCACATATAATGAATCTACGAATGGTGTGTTTGCTTTTTCAATGGCTGAAACTGCTTTGTTTTTGGCTAATCCCCAACCATCAAGAATAACCAGGATGACTTTCTTGTTCATAAAACTTGTTGTTAAAAAATCTAATGAACAAATATGCTAAAAAAAGCAATCATTGAAAGGTATATGTTCAAATCTAGTTCATAATATGTCTGATAAAACATTCTCAGAAAAAATATTCGTTTGTTTTTGTAAATCCCTAAAACTGTGACAAAGCAATTTCACCTCTAACTCACTCATATTGCTTTAGCATTCGTTCAACTCGATTCGTGATGTCTTCATTGCTAAATTTCATTCTCAATCGGTCAACCATAATAGGGAATGCAAACGGACTAGGTTTTTCACAATATTTTAACACAATTTTTTGCTTCGATATCCGCTCAAAAGTGTTGTGCATTCTCTCCATTTCATAATTAAAGGTGAACACTTCATCAAAAGCCTGTCTAAAAAGTAAATTTTCAGGCTCATATTCTTCAAAAACCTTGAAAAAAAGCTGTGAATTGGCTTGGGTATGTTTTGTGGTGAGTTGTTTGCCCGGAAAGCCATTAAAAACAAGACCGGATATGCCGGCAATTTCTCTAAATCTTCTCTTGGCCAATTCAGTGCTGTTGGCACTTTGCAAAATATCATTCTCAAGATTTTGAACAGAAAAAATGTCCAATTCAAGAATTGATTCAGGGTCAATTTCTATATCAGTCAACAATTCAAAGCCATAATCATTCATGGCAATCGAAAAAGTAATCGGGGAATGCTTTCCTATTCTCACAGCGATTAACGATGCTAAGGCTTCGTGCACAAATCGCCCCTCAAATGGGTAAATGAAAAGATGATTTCCCTCTTTGCTTTTAAAAAACTCTATCAACAACTCATTTTCATCCGGAATCATCGAGCGCTTTGATTGCAATTCAAAAATGGGAACAAGGGCTTTGATTTCATCATCCAACTCAACTCCTTTAATATATCTGTTTAAACTATTACGGATCATATCTGAAAGTTCGCTTGAAAGTGGCATTCTTCCTCCCATCCAACTCGGGATGATTCCTTTTGATGACTTGCTGTTTTTGACCATAGCTTTCATTTCTTTCACCATCACCAATTCCAAAGCTTTGCCTGAAAACCAAAAAACATCTCCAGGTTTGAGCCTAGCCACAAACCATTCTTCTATGGTGCCGATTCTTTTGCCTGAAAGATAAACCACCTGCATGTTGCCATCACTCATGATGGTGCCGATTGACAACCTATGTTTCATGGCAAGTCTTTTGTTGGCTATCTTCAATGAAACTATATTTTCATCCCAAATCAGTTTTTTAAATTCATCATAAGCATCCAAACTATTGCCCCCATGGGTGAGAAAGCTTAAACACCAATTCCATTGTTCATCGCTCATCCACTGATAACAATAGGTTGAAAGCACTTCTTCTTTTGTTTTTTCAGGTTCAAAGCCCTCTCCTGCTGCCAAAGTGCATAAGTATTGCAACAAAACATCAAAAGAGTTCACAAAAGTGGGCTTTGATTCTAATCTGTTTTCCGAAACGGCTTTTTTGATAGCACTCCCTTCCAATAACTCCAGAGAATGTGTGGGAACAAAATAGATGCGACTCACTTCTCCGGGTCTGTGCCCACTCCTTCCGGCTCTTTGCAAAAATCTTGCAACACCTTTGGGGCTTCCAATCTGAATCACAGTGTCAACAGGTCTAAAATCAACACCAAGGTCAAGACTTGAGGTGCAAACAACAACTTTTAATAAATTTTTATGAAGAGCTTCCTCAACCCAATTTCTTATTTCTGCATCCAATGATCCATGGTGCAAAGCAATGATACCCGCCCATTCAGGTTTGTATTCAAGAATCTTAGCATACCAAATTTCAGACTGGCTCCTTGTGTTGGTGAACACCAATGTAGATTTGCTTTTCTCCACCAAATCAACCACTTTCGGCAACATGCTCAAACCAAGATGGCCAGCCCAAGGCATGGTTTCAATCGTTTCAGGAAAAAGAGTATTCACTTCAATTCTTTTTTCAATTGAAGCTTTCACCATAACCGATTTCTTAAAATCAACACCCAAAAGCACTTCTTTGGCCCTGTCTAAGTTTCCTATTGTTGCAGAAATACCCCAAACTTTCAATTTGGGAGATATCCCTTTCA
>JBDNDT010000418.1:0-2876 GCA_046718985.1 Cytophagales bacterium | reverse complement strand
ATCGGTATGCCCCATCGCCCATGGCGGGGGTGAGGTTGTGGTATGTGTATGTGAGCGTGTTCGGCATTCCCAAAGATAAAAAATGGATGGGTTATTTGGAAGGGATTGGGGGGATTTTGACATTGTATTTTAAATCTTGATCAAATCAAAAAACTCCGTAGGAGTGATAGGTTAATAGCATATTGAAGTTTCCGATTTGGCAAAACTCCGTAGGAGTGGCATGTAATAGGGCTTCATTTCTGAAATAGCATTTTCCTATACAAAATCCTTTCGAACATGTCATCCCTACGGGATTTTCTTTTCGATTTGAAATGTTTTTCTATTAACATGTCATCCCTACGGGATTTTGGTATCAGAAAATATACTTACTTTTTGAAACATTACACGCTAATTTTGTATTTGCGGCTCATTCACAAATATATACAATAGTTGATTTGCAAGCGAGACGCTTGCGCCATTGGGTGTACACAGATTTTAGCATTAGAGAAATAATTGCGCCATATTAGCGATAAAAGCCAAAGAATTCACTTTTTGATATTGTTTTACGATTTTAGTATATTCGCATAATCTCAACTAAGAAATCATGAAGCAACTTACGATAAACATACCCGATTATTATTACAATACTTTCATGGAATATTTTAAACATATCCCAGAAGCTTCTCTAATTAATGAGTCTTCTTATATTCTCGAGAAAAATCAAATAGAAGAACTTGACCAAAGAGCAATCACACCCTTAAATGAGTGCCTAACAATTGAGGAGTCTAACAAAAAACTCAGAAATAGGTCATAATGACGTATAAAATACTAATAGAGCCTTCTGCTCAACTAGAAATTGAAAATGACTATGACTACTATTTATCCGTAAGCTCAAAGGTTGCTGATTTGTTTTATGAAGATTTACAACATTCATACCATGCGTTAGAAATTAATCCTTTTTACCAGCAAAGAACTAAAAACTACAGAGCTTTGCCTCTAAAGACTTTTCCTTATTTGCTTTTTTTTGAGGTAATTGAAAGATTAAATGTGGTTAAAATCCTTTCACTTTTTAATGTACATCAAGACCCAACAAAGTATCCACTTTAAACGTTAGATTTCAAAAATATATTTGTAAAGACACAGATATATTTAATCCAAGATAAAGCTAGGATAAAATAACATTTGAAATTCATGGCTTAACTAATGTTTTTATTGATATTTGTAAGTATAAGTTTTTAAAAACTCCGCCGCCGCCCATACCTTCGGGGTCGCGCTCCTTCCCATTAAACCCATACCTATACCCCCCTTGCAAAGTTCTGCCGGGTTGTGCCATGCCGAAGGCGTAGTAGTTGGTGTAGCTGAGTACTTTCGCTCGGTATGCCCCATCGCCCATGGCGGGGGTGAGGTGGTTGTATGTGTACGTGAGCGTGTTCGGCATTCCCAAAGATAAAAATGTATTGGTTATTTGGAAAGGAATTAGGGGGATTTTGACATTGTTTTTTAAATCTTGTTCAAATCAAAAAACTCCGTAGGAGTGATAGGTTAATAGCAAATTGAAGTTTCCGTTTTGGCAAAACTCCGTAAAGTGGCATATAACAGGGCTTCATTTCTGAAATAACATTTTACCATACAAAATCCTACCGAACATGTCATCCCTTCGGGATTTTCTTTTCGATTTGAATTGTTTTTCTATTATCATGTCATCCCTACGGGATTTTGGTATCAGAAATTATACACGCTTTTTGAAACATTACCCTCTAAATTTGTATTTGCGGCTCATTCACAAATATATACAATAGTTGATTTATAAGCGGACGCTTAATTAAATTTGACACAAGCGAGACGCTTGCGCAGGTGGTTTTTTTTGTCGGATTAAAAATCCTATTTATCTGTGGTTCGACATTGCAAATGTCGAACAGCGGGATATTTTGTTTTGAAGAAGGTGAAATTGAGCAATAATAACAATGATTGCTGTTATCCGTTTGAAATACTATTTGTGATTTTTTCTTTTTAAACTTTCTAACATCCCAGTCAGTAAATTTATGCCCGAAAAATAAGATGCTTATATATTTAATGAAAAATATTATCAAGCATACTGCACTCCAAAATAAATTTCCAATAACTATTCGTTTTTTATTCCAATCCTTTTCAGTTTTAAAATTTATCTCGCCAGATCTAAATTCTTTAAACATTATAAACATATTAATTGCTGAAATACAAGTAAATATTTCTAACAAATATGTAACAAATAAAAATATCAACTCATTCATTATCGAAATTTACATTATCGCCCACAACTTTATTTACTAAAACTTCAGTAGCATTTCCAGCAGCTGCCCCAGCTATACTTCCATAACGTTTTTCAACTATTTTTTCTACTACTGTACCTGCAACTTCACCAGAAACCGTTGATGTGAAATTATTATAATCACTTTGAAGCAATTGACCGGAAGCTTCTGTAATTCCACCTACAATGTCTAAAGTACCACCTAAAGCAAACAATGAAATTCCTGCTGTATAAGTTGCAATTTGAGAAAATGCATTATCTTGAAATTGTGCTGATGCAATAACTAATCCACCACCAATCATAACCGTCTTTCCTACAACCTGCAAAGCACTACCCACAGTTTCAATACCTGAACCTAATCCGTTAACTAACTTTCTAAATCCTTCTGCACCTTCTAATGGATAATAGGGTACTGAATCATCCCAAGATGGACCTGTTGAATATGTAATTATTACACTTGGTGTAATATCCATACTTAAATACCGACCATCATGATCCGTGAATAAAATAACCGCATCATATGAACTTGGTATCATTGGGTAGTCTATTCTTAGCTGATTAACAGTACGTTGCTCAACTTCATCATCATTAAACGTTTGAAATACCTGAT
>JBDNDT010000417.1:0-2896 GCA_046718985.1 Cytophagales bacterium | reverse complement strand
TGCCACCTGAAAAGATTTCGTGGTCATGGAAATAAATATTTTTTTTCAGCTTAAAAACATAGGTTAGACCATCAGCGCTCACCGACCATTTTTCTGCCAATGAAGGTAGAATTCTTTGTGAAGCATCAATTTCAACCAACCCATTAAAAACCTGATTGCAAACCCAAATATTTGGTGGGGTATTAGCGAATGCAGGATCCAATGAGGAGATTCCTTCAGTTTGATTATATCTAAAAATCTTGTATTCTTTATTTTCTTGCTTTGAAACACAAGACCAAAAACATGATAATAAGACGACTATGAACAGCTTGTGCATGATGTTGAAAAGATTGCTAATAATTTAATGTATATTTGCGATTGCAATTAAATAAAAAATTGCAAATTTGACCTTCATTATATTTAAGACTTCACATAAGACTTCATAAAAACATGGGAAAGGTTATTGCCATTGCCAATCAAAAAGGTGGTGTAGGAAAGACGACCTCAGCTATCAACTTGGCTGCGAGTTTGGCTGCTTTGGAGTATAAAACATTGTTGATTGATGCAGATTCTCAATCAAATGCAACATCAGGAATTGGAATTGACCCTAGTTCTGCTTCAAAAGGCGTATATGATTGCATGGTGAACCAGACAGAAATCAATGAAGCAATAATCAAAACCGAGATTGATTATTTATATTTGGTTCCCTCAAACATTGATTTGGTAGGTGCTGAATTGGAACTTCAAAATGTTGAAAACAGAGAATATAGAATGAAGCAAGCCATAGATCCTGTTAAAGAGGAATATGACTTCATTTTGATTGATTGCTCACCATCGTTGGGTGTGATAACAACCAATGCTTTAACAGCCGCTGACTCGGTGATTGTTCCTATTCAATGCGAATATTTTGCATTGGAAGGTCTCGGAAAGCTATTAAGCACCATCAAAATCATCCAAAAAAGACTGAACACAGAGTTGCAAATAGAAGGCATGTTGCTAACCATGTATGATTTGAGGGTCAAATTGGCTAATCAAGTTGTCGAAGAAGTGAAATTACACTTTCCCGAGATGGTTTTTGAAACCATCATCCCAAGAAATGTGAAGCTAAGCGAGTCTCCAAGTTTCGGTTTGCCGGTTATCTCATATGACGCTGAAAGCAAAGGAGCGATTAGTTATCTCAATTTGGCTAAAGAAATCATTCAAAAAAACGGGTTAAGCATTCCCAAAGTTTCTTAAAAAAATAAATGGCAGAAAACAAAAAAAAAATGGTTTTGGGGCGTGGTTTAAAAGCACTCTTGCCCGATGCTGACTCAAATGATGAGACAGTTGAATCTCAGTTTGTTCAGAAAGTACAAGAAGTGTTGAATTTCAAAGAAATTGATATCAATTCAATTGAAGTAAACACTTATCAACCTCGCTCTGAATTCGAAGAAAAAGCCCTTGATGAATTAGCAGAATCTATAAGGGTTCAAGGTATAATCCAACCAATCACTGTTAGAAAACTTGATGAAAATAGGTATCAAATCATCTCCGGTGAAAGAAGATATAGGGCCTCTAAGAGAGTAGGTTTAGAGAAATTACCAGCTTATATAAGAACTGCCGATGACCAACAAATGCTTGAGTTGGCATTGATAGAAAACATTCAAAGACAAGACCTTAACAGCATTGAAGTTGCCTTGAGTTATCAGCGTTTGATTTCTGAATGCAATTTAAAGCAAGAAGAATTAGGGGAAAGAGTAGGAAAAGATCGGACAACGGTGAATAACTTTCTCAGGTTGTTGAAGCTTCCGCCTGATATTCAACAAGCATTGAAAGAGAATATCATTTCAATGGGTCATGCCAAAACACTTATCAACATTCCAAGTCTTGAAATGCAATTAAGCATATTTAAGAAAATTGTTGATGAACAACTTTCGGTGAGAAAGGCTGAAGACTTGGTGAGGAACTTAAATAGAGAAAAAACAGATAACCAAGAAGTTAAGCCAAAGAAGCCGTTCCAAAGTTATGAGATTGAAAGAATTCAAACCAAACTTTCATCACACTTTGGCACCAAAATCAATATAAGAGCAGATGAAAGCAACAGAGGAGAAATCAAAATTCCATTCCTTTCAGCTGAAGACCTAAATAGGATATTAGAGATTTTGAATGTTTAGTAGATTTTTCACATTCTGGCTTTGTTTGATATTTTCGGTTGTTTTTGCCCAATCAGCGGATAGCACAAAAAGCGAAAAACAAACTGTTACTGTGGTGAAAAATAAAGAACAAAGTCCTAGAAAAGCAGCTTTATTATCAGCAGTTTTGCCGGGTGCAGGTCAAGTTTACAATAAGAAATATTGGAAAGTGCCTATCGTTTTTTTAGCAATCGGTGGTAGCATTTATTCTATTTCTTACAATAATCAAATGTTTAAGAAATTTGACAATGCTTTTGAAGTTAGGTCAGACACCTCGAGAAGGGCTGAATGGGGATTAGCAGAAAACTTCCCTGAATATCGAAATGTTGATGCTTTGCTATATGAAGCAAATTATCACAGAAGGTGGAGAGATTTTTCAGCCATTTTGGGTGTAGCATTTTATTTATTAAATATTGTTGATGCTCATGTTGATGCTCATTTAAAAGATTTTGATGTTTCAGACAAATTAGCTATCAACATCAAACCGACACTGATTAATCAATCAGGTCTCTCAGGAATTCCGGCATTGAGCTTGAGCCTGAAATTCAAAGAAAAAGAAATTTATTGCAGAAAAGAAAATTTATTCTAGAATGAAAATTGCATTGGTTGGCTATGGCAAAATGGGTAAGACCATTGAGCAAATTGCATTGAAAAGAGGTCATGAAATTGTTGCCAAAATAGACAGAGAAAATCAAAATGATATTGAACTGTTGAAATCAAAAGGTTCAGAAGGTGGCTGGGCGGCA
>JBDNDT010000416.1:0-2896 GCA_046718985.1 Cytophagales bacterium | reverse complement strand
CTTCTCGCGCAGCCGCAACAAGCTCTGGCGCAAGGGCGAGGAATCGGGCAACGAACACAACCAAAAAGTGGCCAGTTATGTCAAAATGTTGGATTTAGAAACATATGAATCATTCTCTGATAAGTTAAATTTCGTAACTATTGAGATGCCTAAATTTAACAAGGAAGAACACGAATTAGAAACCAATCTTGACAAATGTCTATATTTAATAAATGCATTTGCATAAATTTGAAAATATACCACACAAACTTCAAACAAAGATTATGGAAAAAGTATTCAAAGTAACAGAATATACCGCCATGAGCAAAGTGGCGAAAAAAGCTTATGATGAAAGCTTAAAAAACTATAACGACCTGATAAATACTTTAAGAACATCAGAACGTGAAGGCTTTGAAAAGGGATTCAACAAAGGGATAGAACAAATCACCCCGATTTTAGAAGAAGAAAGAAAACTCAAAGAAGAAGAAAGGCAACAAAAAGAAAAGGTGAAATCGGCATTAAGAAAAACAGTGTTAGAATTGCGAAAAATGAACCATAGCCTTGAGCAAATTGCTTCAATCACAGGCTTGGGAAAAGATGAAATCAATGAGTTTTTATGATTTCTTTTGGGTATTCAAAAGTTTATCTTTCTTCAAAATAAAAAAATGAGGGTATCCCAAAAAGACAAACTTCCCATTTATCTCAAATAAACAGGAAGTCAAACAGTTGTATGCAGATTTCAATGTTTGGAGTTAACCGTTTTAAGTTGAATTTACTTCACAAAACTAAAAATCCTTTTCCATCTGATTTTTTGAAAAAGAGGGGCATTCGAATCTAATGAAAACCAAACCAATACTGCTTTTCCTACAATATGATCTTCCGGAACAAAACCCCAAAATCTAGAATCCATTGAGTTGTGGCGATTATCACCCATCATAAAATAGTAATCTTGTTTAAAGGTGTATTTGTCTATTTTTGAATCACCAATGAAAAGTGAACCATCTTGAAGTTTGGCATTTTTGAGGTCTTCATATTTCAAAATGGTCGAAGCGTAGATTTTTATGTTTTCAGGAGTCATTTCTAAAGTCATTCCTTTTTTGGGCAACACCAAAGGGCCATAAAAGTCATTTGTCCACTCAATACCTTGAACATTTGGGAAATAAGGATATCGCTTTTCTCCAATCGGTTCAATCTCTTTAATGATTTTTCTCACAAATGGTTGTTGTTCAAGTTTTTCAGCAGTTTTCTCAGTGCAAAATACCCAGTAATAGAAATATTTTGTTCTTCCTAGTTCTGTCATTTCTGAAATGCTGAATTTTCTAAATGTATTGGGCTTGATTTCATTTGAGGCTTCAATGAAATACTTATACTGCAAACCCGGCCACTTGGTCACTTCTTCGCCATTAACAGATAAAACAGTGTTTACTATTTTTAAGGTGTCTCCTGGCAAGCCAACACATCGTTTGATGTAATTAGTTTTTAAGTCTTTTGGCGTGTAAGCAGTATCGGCCGGCCAATTGAAAACAACCGCATCACCTCTTTTAACTTCTGAAAATCCGGGAAGTCTAAACGAAGGAATTTGAACTCCCTCAACAAAACTAGGGATTTCTGTAAACCATATTTTTTGATGAGTCAAAGGCACTTGTAAGGGTGTGTTAGGGGTTCTCGCTCCATAATGTAACTTGCTGACAAACAGAAAATCACCCACAAGCAGAGAAGCTTCCATAGAAGATGTCGGAATCGTGTATGCTTCCATCATTCCCCATCTGATGATTGTTGCTGCTATGACCGCAAAAATGATTGACTCTCTCCATTCTTTTCTTTTTTCTTTTTTAGATTTTTCAGGAAGTGATTTGAGTGTTCCTAAATAGGGTGTTTGTTCATTTTTAGCTAAAAAAATCAAATAAAATGGACTAAAGAATAAACACAACAGTTGGTCTATAATTGAATTTCTGCCAAAACATTTGGCAACATCCAACAAGTCAGTTACATAAGTAAAAAGATTGACAACGGGTATAAAATTAAGGAATGTGTTGATTTTGCTTTTTCCCAAAAGTTTCAATGTGGTGAATTGGGCTAAAAAGGGAACAAAGGCATGCCAAACTGTTAAATTGGCTTTTTTAAAAATAAGCATCATCCCATAGCTGTTAGCTAAAACAAAAGGAATGCTAAGGGCTATTAAAAACAAATATTCCATCAGATTAAGTTAAAAAATTTTACAAAGATAACATGTCGTCCATTCCAAACACACCTTTTTTTCCAACGATGAACTCAGCCGCCAAAACCGCACCTGTAGCAAAGCCCTCTCTGTTGTGGGCTTCGTGTCTGATTTCAATGGTGTCAATCAAGTTTTTATAGGTCATGATATGCGTGCCCGGAACATTTTCAATTCTTTTGGAAACGATTCCTAAAGTAGATTTATCGCTACTTTCTTCGTTTACCCATTTTTTGACTCCTGGATATTCTTCCATGAATCCTTCAGCCAATGTAATGGCTGTTCCGCTTGGCGAATCTAATTTTTGTGTATGATGAATTTCTTCCATCTTAACTTCATAATCTGGAAATTGACTCATTATTTTAGCCAAAAATTTATTCAATTTGAAAAATATGTTTACGCCTACGCTGAAATTCGATGCATAAAAAAATGCTGTATCATTCAATCTGGTTATTTCCTCTGCTTTTGGCTTTTTATCTAACCATCCTGTTGAACCTGAAACCGTGGGTATTCTTTGTGTTAAACAAGTAGTGATGTTATCAAATGCAGCCTCAGGGTTGGTAAATTCAATCACCACTTCTGAACCTTTTGATTTCAACAGTTCAATATCATTTTGATTTTCTCTGTCTATTTTGGCAACAATTTCATGACCTCTTTTCAATGCAATTTGCTCAATGGTCTTACCCATTTTGCCATAGCCAA
>JBDNDT010000415.1:0-2898 GCA_046718985.1 Cytophagales bacterium | reverse complement strand
ACTGAGTTGAAAAATGGGCGCTCCCATTACTGGATTTTGCCAATCTGACGGCCGACAGACTCAATCTGGGAATAGTTTCCCAAGGGTTTTGAAACATAAACGGGTTATACATCATACCCATGTTCACTCCAGAGTTCCATCCGTTCACTCCATTCCAACCCATATGAGCACTTGGACCAAACATAAAAGGCGAACCTATACCGATGTTGGCATAAGGAAAAAAACCACTTTGTTGATTCCAACCAATTCCAGTGTTAGGCCATATGCCAAAATTGTTTCCCCAAAACCACGGAGATACCCAACGATTTGAGCGAGGAGTTCTTTGTCTTTGGCGTTTTTCCTTGGGAGCTTTGATTCCTCTGTCGCGATTGATTCCTTCCCAATCAATCGGATAAACATCTACATAGACTTCAACATTTCTGGCTCTTCTATATTTTTCAATCAATTCCGGGTTCACTACTTTTTCATCGCTCTCATCCTCTTGTTCTTCTTGTTTAGGCAAATTGCTTGAAGTTTCAGGGTTTTTGGCCTCAGCATTTTCATACTTATTGATAACAATCACATTTGATTGTTCATTATTAGATTTTTCGTTTTTCCTAATCTTTGAAGATTGTGTCTCTTTTTTGCCGGCATTTTTAGTTTGACATGAAACTGAAAAAGCCAAAAGAGCTATCAGAAGTGCTGAACTGAGGTTTTTAACGAAGTTTTTCATGGCAGTGCAATGTTTTGAATTCGATTTAAATCATACCTTTGCCTTGTGTTTGCAAAATGCATACCAATTTAAGGATTTTTTTCAAGACCGATAACTAATTTAACGAAATAAAAATGAGTGTGTTGCCCAAGAGAAGCGAAGATTATTCAGCATGGTATAATGAATTGGTGAAACAAGCCGATTTAGCAGAAAATTCGGCTGTGAGGGGTTGCATGGTAATCAAACCTTATGGCTATTCGATTTGGGAAAAAATGCAACAAACCTTAGACCGTATGTTCAAAGAATCAGGTCACACAAATGCTTATTTTCCATTGTTTATCCCCAAAAGCTATCTGAGCAAAGAAGCCAGCCATGTGGAAGGATTCGCCAAGGAATGTGCCGTTGTGACACATTATCGCTTAAAAAACTCAGAAGATGGAAAATCGGTGATTGTGGATCCCGAAGCCAAACTTGAAGAGGAGTTGATTGTTCGCCCCACTTCTGAAACGGTGATTTGGAACACTTATAAGAGTTGGATTCAGTCTTACCGTGATTTGCCTTTGCTCATCAATCAATGGGCGAATGTGGTGAGATGGGAAATGAGAACAAGGGTTTTTTTGAGAACAGCTGAATTTTTGTGGCAAGAAGGGCACACCGCCCATGCCACCAAGGAAGAAGCCATAGATGAAACCAAGCAAATGCTAGAGATTTATGCCACGTTTGCCGAACAATTCATGGCATTGCCTGTGGTGAAAGGGGTGAAAACAGCGAATGAGCGATTTGCAGGAGCTGACGACACTTATTGCATTGAGGCGCTGATGCAAGATGGAAAAGCCTTGCAAGCGGGAACTTCTCATTTTTTGGGGCAAAATTTTGCCAAAGCTTTTGAAGTGAAGTTCACTGACAAGAACAACAAGCTTGACTATGTTTGGGGCACTTCTTGGGGTGTGTCAACACGTTTGATGGGGGCATTGATTATGGCACATTCTGATGATGAGGGACTTGTGTTGCCCCCGGCTTTGGCGCCAATTCAAGTGGTGATTGTGCCGATCCCGAAAGGCGAAGACAGCATGAGCAAAATCGGCGAAAAAGCCAATGACATTGCAAAACAGTTGAGAGCAAAAGGTATCAGTGTGAAATATGACAACCGAGAAACCCACAAACCCGGTTGGAAATTTGCAGAATATGAATTGAAAGGTGTGCCTTTGAGAATATCCATAGGCCTGAGAGACCTCGAAAACAACACTTTCGAGTTGGCAAGAAGGGACACTAAAGAAAAGATTTCAGTTTCAGGAGAAGTGTTGATTGTTGAAGTAGAAAAACTTTTAGCTGAAATTCAGCAAAATATATTCCAAAAAGCACTAGATTTTAGAACTTCTCACACCACAAAAGTGGAAACATGGGATGAGTTTACAGAGGTTTTGGAAAACAAAGGAGGCTTTGTGAGTGCGCATTGGGATGGATGCGCTGAAACAGAACAAAAAATAAAGGAAATGACCAAGGCAACGATCAGATGTGTACCTTTGGGAAATGAACCAGAGGAGGGCAAGTGTATCTTGACCGGAAAACCTTCGAAAGAGAGAGTGTTGTTCGCTATAGCATATTGAAAAATGGATTGGTTGATTGTAATTTTATTGATGGTTCTTGGCCTTTTTTTGGTTTTGGTCGAGATTTTTTTGATTCCAGGTGTCACCATTGCGGGAATTTTCGGCATTTTGAGTGAGGTGCTTAGTGTGAGCATGGCTTACAATAATTTTGGCAGAGAAACAGGAAACCTATTTTTAGTTGTCGCAGTGATTTTGAACCTTTTTGCTTTGTATTTGGCCTTTAAATCCGGGTTTTGGGAAAAATTCGCTTTGAAAAAAAACATGGAAGAAAAGGTAAATGAACAAAAACTCAGTAATATAACCGTAGGAATGGTGGGCGTGACCAGTTCGGTGTTGAGACCGATGGGAAAAGCCATTTTTGATGGTGTTAAAGTAGAAGTATCAAGTTTAGGGGATTGGATTGAAAAAGACACCCAAGTCAGAGTGTTGAGCGTAGATGGAAAAAAGGTGATGGTGGAGAAGATAGGTTAAGAGATTTCGCATCATGCATTATCTCAAAGGTCTTTGTTTTACCCACTGTTCGACATTTTCAATTTAGAAAAACATATAAAATAGGATTTTTAATTTGAAATAAAAATCCATGTCGTAAGCGTCTCCTTT
>JBDNDT010000414.1:0-2911 GCA_046718985.1 Cytophagales bacterium | reverse complement strand
AATTATATCCAAAATAATCAGACCGCACTAAATCGGACAAGTCAGGTGAAATTTTGGGGACACCCACTGATGAAACCGCTGCTTTTGAAATCGCAAGAAGGAGCCGTGGAACTCCCAGAATTTCCAACAATTTGTTGCGAAGAACCAGAGATTTTGCTCAAATCAAAGGCACGGGAAAAATCACGGTTGAGATCGCCAAAATAGCATTAGAGGCTCTTGATGTTGACCAAAACGGCTTAGACGAAATGGATAATAGAATTTTAAGCACTATCATAGAAAAGTTTAAAGGCGGTCCTGTGGGTTTAAGCACCATTGCCACAGCTGTTGGCGAAGAGGCGGAAACCATCGAAGAAGTTTATGAGCCTTTTTTGATTCAGGAAGGTTACTTGAAAAGAACCTCCAGAGGAAGAGAAGCAACTGAATTAGCATATAAACATTTAAAATTGAGTCCTCCGGGAAGAATGGGTTCTCTTTTTGAACAAACTTAAATGCCTAAGACTTTTTTGAAGCATTCAAGAAAGTGGTCTATGTCGTTTTCATCATTGAAAAGTGGAATGCAAGAAATTCTGATGATGTCAGGCTGTCTAGCATCACAAATCACATCTAGATTTTTGAGTTCGAATTCTACTTCTTTTGCTTGATGTTTCAACAAACGAATGCTAATCATTGCTCCGTGAAAATCTTCGGGAGTGATTAATTCTATCAGTTGTTTTGCTATCAATGCCTTCAAACCACTTCTTAATTTTTGATTCAGCTCTTTGGTTTTGTCAAACCAATTTTCAACATATCCTTGTTTTTCGAAAATTTTTAACGAAGCTATGTGTGCACACAAGCTCAAAACAGGTGCATTAGAAAGTTGCCATCCCTCAGCCCCTAGCTCAGGGTCAAAAGTTGCTGACATATAGAATCTATTTTCTTTCTTGTTTCCCCACCAGCCCGATAATTTCGGTGTTTTGCTGTTTAAACCGTGTTTTTCATTTACAAAGATTCCTCCAACCCCTCCCGGTCCTGAGTTTAGATATTTGTAAGAACACCAAACTGCAAAATCTACATTCCATTCATTGAGTTTCAGAGGAACATTTCCAATGGCATGAGCTAAATCAAATCCGGCCAGAGCTCCGTGTTGATGAGCCAAGTCAGCGATTTTTTTCAAGTCGAACAACTGCCCGGTTAAATATTGAACTCCAGGAAAAAAAACTATTGAAATTTCATCACCCCTCGATTTAAACAATTCTTCAATATCATTCATTGAAACGATTCCTGATGTGTTTGCTCGGGTTTCAATCAGGCATTCATCAGCATTCAGACCATGCCAATTCAAATGGCTTTTCAAGGCATAAACGTCTGAACCAAAACAATGAGGTTCAATCAAGATTTTATTTCTTTTTCCAACAGGTTTGTAAAAACTGGCCAACAACAAATGGATATTGTTAGTCAAGCTTCCCATTGCCACCACTTCGTGTTCTTTAGCTCCACAAAGCTTTGCAAGGTGCGGAGTGGCAAAAGAATGAAAATCTAACCATGGCATATGCCCTGAAAAATGACCTTCAACACCTGTGTTTGCCCATTTTTCAAGTTCAATCCTCAGAATATTCTCTACATCTTTAGGCATCAAACCCAAAGAATGCCCACACATATAAGTGACATTCTTTCCTTCTTTGTTTTTTGGAATAAAAAAATCGCTGTCTATCATTAAATGCCTAATTCTTCCTCAGAGTCATCATCATCCATCATTTCTGCAACCAAACCTTCTCCGTTGTTAAACAACAACACCTCTTCACCCTCAAAATTGATAATCAATGCATCGTTAAAATATTGATTATTTTCATTTTTTCTCAACGCAATGTAAGATATGGTTTTGTTGGGTAAAGAACCCCAAGGCTCTAAGTGATTTTGGTTGTCAGATTCAATTTTGATTTTTCCTCCGAATTCTTTTTCTAACATAGATTTTTCTTGCTCAAGATCTAATTCAATGATTTTGATTTCATCGTGTTCTTTGCCTGAAAAAACCAATTTTTCAGAGTCATTGAACATAAATTCAATAAAATCTACACAAAAATATACTTGATTAGGCTTTGAATAGTTTGCCCATTTGTGATAGATAACATTCTTGATTGATTTTCCTTCTAGGCTGTTGAGCCTCAAAACTTCTTCTTTACTAAAAGTGCTCATAATTCAAAAAATAATTGTTCTTTTGTGTTTTTATTCAACATTGAATATGCCAGTTCTCATTTATTCGGAAAAAACATCTAACCGGTTCACCTACACGGCCGAATTGATATTTGACACCATATTGAAAATTCCATACGATATAACAAACGATTTAGAAAAATATAAGTTATATCAAGGGCCGAAAATTTTTTATCACAAAAAAAAGCTTGTTGATTCGGGCTTGTTCATTAAAGCAGAGGAAATTCTGTTTGAAGAAGATATACACAAATTTGATTTTGAGGTTTATAACAAAAAGAACTTTAAAGTTTTTTTCACAAATGAAGATTCATCAATAGGTTATGACCCTTTTGCTGCGAGCTTTTATTTGGTTTCGAGATATGAGGAATATTTACCCTCTCAGCTTGATAAGTTGAAAAGATATAAAGTGGAAAGCAGCAAAGCTTTTCAAAGAAATTTTTTGAATATTCCGGTTGTGAACTTTTATGCCTTAGACATTGCAGAGGAGCTTAAAATCAGTTTTCCTGATTTCAATTATGAAAAACCAAAGCATAAATTCAGAATTGAAATGGTGGTGAATTCTTTTTATGCTTATAAATACCAAAACCCGGTTCATATCTTTTTCGATGTCATGGGATTGTTCTTCACGTTCAAATTCAAAAAGTTTTGGGACAGAATGAAAATTCACCTTGGTTTCAAGAAAGACCCTTATGACACATTGCTCGAACTGAAAAAAATTGAA
>JBDNDT010000413.1:0-2922 GCA_046718985.1 Cytophagales bacterium | reverse complement strand
TTGGCAATAGGGATTGGAAGAACTAATGTTCAGAAAATGGTGAATGGATTTCTGAAATATAAACTGATGAAACAAAAAAACTCTTCTTCTTCACCGGTCACCATCACTTTGATTTCACAATTCAACACCATAACTGAAGAAGACAGATTAAGAAGTCTTAATAATTTCGACCGTTATGGAAGGTTCGAAAACCGTTTGTCTTATTTTTCTCAAATGGCTATTGCAAGAAAATTCAACGAAAAATTTAGTTTGCAGTGTTCTCCAATGCTTGTGCACCACAATTTAGTTGAATTAAATGCTGACCAAAACACAATATGGGCTTTGGGTTTTGCAGGCAGGTATAAGATTAGTAAAAGAGTGGCTATAACAGGAGAATATACCTCAACTTTGAATAAATACAGCAATTCCATTCAATATAAAAATCCCTTGAGTGTTGGTTTTGATATCGAAACCGGAGGACATGTTTTTCAATTATTTTTTACCAATGCCTTCAATTTGAATGAAGCCCAATTTGTGCC
This sequence comes from Cytophagales bacterium, assembly GCA_046718985.1. Taxonomy (GTDB): domain Bacteria; phylum Bacteroidota; class Bacteroidia; order Cytophagales; family UBA9547; genus JBDNDT01. Next base: position 2,404 of record JBDNDT010000413.1, on the reverse strand, counting down.
TTACACCACACATGACTGGTCTAAAAGAGAATTTAGACTTGGTTTCAATGTTTCCAGGGTGTTTGGGTTATAACAAATGATAATTTTTCTCATGAAGATGGATTTAAGCTGTAAAGCTTAAACTTTTCATCAGTAAGCTTTTTTATCTTGCTTTTCTTTCCAAATTTGAAAAGGCTCAAAGGCATTTCTCATAGGAAGGTGCAACATGAGCATTTTCCTTTGAGAAGGAATAATTTCCAACTCCTCATAAATAAACTGATCATCGAAACCGATTGAAGCGGCATCAGCTTTAGTGTTGGCAAAATAAATTGCTTTAGGCCTTGCCCAATATAATGCACCCAAGCACATTGGGCATGGTTCGCATGATGTATATACTTCACAATCTGTGAGTTGAAAATGATTCAATTGTTTATAAGCTCTTCTTATTGCCACCATTTCAGCATGAGCTGTAGGGTCATTGTTCATCAACACTTCATTGTGACCTTCAGCGACGATTACACCACCCTTAACAATTACACATCCAAAAGGTCCGCCGGCACCATTTTCCATACCCACTTTGGATAGTTCAATAGCCCTTGCCATAAACATTTCTTGTTTTGTCATTTCAAATCGCTTGAAAAGTGGAAAAATAAACCCCTTTGATTAAATTGATTAAACGAATATTCAATGCGTACAGATGTGTCATAAAAAGTTACAATATCTAGACCAAGTCCATATCCGTTTAACCATCGGTTCATCAACTTTGAGTTTTCAGGTTGAATCATAGGATTGTGAGTATATCCTAAATCATGAAACACGGTGAGAAAGCAAGTAATAGGAAAAGTTTTGAACTGGTTGAATATCAGCTTACTGTTTAGGTTGAAAACATAATTGAAAAACTTATATTTCAAAGTTGACTTGGTGAAAACATGAGAAGTGGCATCAATCACATTGAGATCATAGCCTCTTAAATAGTTCTTTCCAAAACCCAAAGGACTTAAATTCAGATAAGGAATATCATTTTTGTTAGTCCAAAATCCTCTGTTGCTGTTGCTCGCAAACCATCTGTTTGAAATTTTCAGATATTTTGAATAAGCAAGACTTGCACTCAAAAAATCTAAATCGTCATGTTGCATCAAACCCTGTTTGTCTAAAGTGAATTGAGTAAGAGAGCCTTCTGTGGCATAAGCTTGGATGTTTCTTTTGTCATGATTCAACACATAAGTGAATTGAAAAAAACGTTGTTGGGTTTTTCCCAAACCTAAATAATTTGGGTTTATGTTGGCTACCGTGTCTGCGATTTCGTGAATTCTATACCTGAGATAAAAATGATGTCTTAAAAAGAATCCGACACGATAAACATAATTAGCTTCCACTTTGAACATGTTTCTCAATCGTTCATCAGATTTGAGAAAAATCAATTTGTTGTTCTCAGAAAAAACAGCAATCTGTTTGTTTTGAGAATATTGAAAAGCAAAGCCTAAACCTGCTTTTTGTTTTTTGTTCAGATAAGGTATAAAATAAACCAATTCATATTTTGGCGTGAAACCTTCTTGCCAAAGCAATTTGAGCCTTTCATTCCTTCCCCTGAAATTTTTATGCTCGAAATGTATTCCATAATTGGTTCTGGAAAAATCTCTGTCTCTCTGATACCACCACTCATTGAAACTTCTGTCACCCAATTCAAAAATGGGTAATGGAAAGATATACCATCTTTCTTTGAGCATGAAGATCAATTCGATTTCATTCTTTTTAATGACCGGCAAGACCTCTACACTGATGAACAAACCGGTGTTGAAAATTCGGTTTTTGTTCATTTCTAATTGTTCAAAAACTTGTTTGATACTCAAGCTGTCACCTTTTTTGAAATCAAGTTCTCTAAGCAATATGTTATTCTTTGTTTTTTTGTTACCAACAAAAAAAATATCCGAAATCAACACTTTTGCAGAAGAATCGAGTGGGGGAGTAGGAGTATTTAGAATCTCATCTTTGTTGTTTGGAAAATTCTCGGAAGGTTCAATAAACAAAGAGTCAGTTTGCGCAAACAATGAGAATTGAAGCACAAAAAACAACTTAATGAGAAATCTTGAAGACAATTTGTTCAAAAGAAATGAAAACTGATGCACAAAATTGGCAATAAAAATCAATCTTTAAGCTTTTTGGAAGTGACAAATCGAATGGTGCTGAAAGCCAATGTCACAAATGTGGTCAATGAAAGCAACAATGTGACATATTCAGCGGTGAGACTTTTGGGATAAATATGCACAACTCCCATCCAAAAAAAGAAATGTGCACAGTAAAAAAGCAATTTGAAGGCAATTTGCCAAACGGGAATATTGGATTCGATACCCTCAAAATGCCTAGGGTCTGAAAATTGAACAGCGGTGAGATCTGATGTGTATGATAAAATGATCAAAAAAATGGC
>JBDNDT010000412.1:0-2927 GCA_046718985.1 Cytophagales bacterium | reverse complement strand
GGCGTAGGCCATGCTCTTCTTGCCCTCAGGCAGGTTGGGGCCGCGGTAGACGTCATGATTTTAAAATTTTTGACTTTGAAAAGCCATTTTTAGAATCAAAATTAAAAACAAAACAATATTTCAAAGATTTAATATCATTTGCTAAAATAGATGATTTAGAAGCTTTTTCAGGAACAGTAATAATTGATTTAAACTTAAAAACCTTCATAAGCGATTTAAAAACCAAAAAACTAAACAAAAAACTGAACTTTAATGGTGAATTAAATCTTGACAGTCTTTCTTTTTCTCACAAAGCTTTGAAACAAAAGATTGATTATTTTGATTGTAACGTTCAATTTGACCAAAATATATTAAATTCTGAAAACTTAGTTTTAAAAATTGGAGACACTGAAATTAAGTCAAAATTAAAAATCAGTAATCTTTTGCCATATTTCATGGATAAAACCCAAAGTCTAAAAGTTGATTTAGACTTAATTGCTAATAAAATCAATACCAATGAATTGATTGCACCAAGTCCAAAAAAGAACAATGAATCTGAAAAAGAAGAGTTAAATCAGCCCATTTTAATTAATTTAAATGCAACAATAGACGAACTTGTTCATGAAAATTATAAAGCAAAAGATTTTTCAGCACAAATATCCATTTTAAACAAAAAAACAATCATCAATAACCTAAAAACAAAAACTCTAGGTGGAAAAGTGGAGGTACCTAGCTTTGTCTTGAACCAAGAAAACAAAAATTACGACCGATATGATTTAACATTTTCCACTGAAAACATTAAAATTGACTCATTAATGTCACTTTTTAACAATTTCGAGCAAGATTTCATCACAAACAAAAACCTGAAAGGAGACTTGACCTTAAATGGTCAATGTTCTTTCATCACAGACAAAAAGGGTGAATTCAACCCTAAATCATTAAATGCTCAACTTGATTTTTCGATTATCAACGGTCATTTAATCAAATTTGAACCAATGAAAAAACTTTCTAAATTCTTGAAGCATCAAGATTTAGAAGACATCCGATTCCATGAACTCAAAAACTCCATTCATATTGAAGATGAATTAATTACAATTCCTGAAATGACCATCAGATCTAATCTGAACACCATCACTATTTTAGGCACACAGCATTTTAATGGAAGCATGAATTATAAATTGGCTCTTGATTTAAAAAACTATAAAACTCCGCAGGGTGAAGACCATCAATTCAGACCGGATCATAGCGGAAGAACACAACTTTTCTTGAATATGCAAAAAAGTGCAAACGGTGATTTGAAAATTTCTTATGACACCAAAGCAACTAAAGAGAAAATCAACGAATCATTGAAAAGAGAGAAAGAAGAGTTCATCAATATTTTCAAGAAAAAGAAAGAAGAGAAGAAATCACAAAAAGTGGAGATTTCAGAAGATGAGCTGTTCTTAGATGATTAAATAGACTGTACACAATAGTTTTTAAAAAAAATTTTCTAATGATTAGCGCTTGGACTATATTTGCCGACCATAATTTTTAATTTATTAACAAAATGTCATACTTATTCACCTCTGAGTCAGTTTCTGAAGGACATCCTGACAAAGTTGCAGATCAAATCTCTGATTCTATATTAGATGCCATGCTCACTCAAGACCCTCATTCAAGAGTGGCATGTGAAACATTAGTAACTACAGGTCTTGTTGTTGTGGCAGGTGAAATCACAACAAATGCTCAAATAGATGTGCAAGAAGTGGTGAGAGAAACGATTAAAAAAATCGGATATAACAGTGATGAGTTGATGTTTTCGGCAAAATCATGTTCAATCATCAATGCGATGCACAGCCAATCACCTGACATTGCACAAGGTGTTGACGAAGGAAAAGAAAAAGAACAAGGTGCCGGAGACCAAGGTATGATGTTTGGCTATGCCACCAACGAAACTGACAATTTCATGCCTTTGACTTTAGAAATTTCACATCTCATCCTTTCTGAATTGGCAAAAATCAGAAAAGAGGGAAAAGAAATGAAATACCTAAGACCTGATGCAAAATCACAAGTGACCATTGAATATGATGACCATCACAATCCTATCAGAATTGATGCAATTGTGTTATCAACTCAACACGATGAATTTGTGATTGATGAAAAGCATCCCAAAAAAGCTGAAAAAGCAATGCAGCAACAAATTGAGGCAGATGTTAAAGGTATCTTGATACCTGCTATCATGGCAAAACTTCCTGAAAGAGTTCAGAAACTTTTCAACGATCAAATAAAATATTATGTGAACCCAACCGGAAAGTTCGTGATTGGTGGTCCGCATGGTGACACCGGATTGACAGGCAGAAAAATCATTGTGGACACATATGGCGGTGCCGGTGCACACGGAGGTGGAGCATTTTCAGGAAAAGACCCTTCAAAGGTTGACAGAAGTGCAGCTTATGCTGCCAGGCATTTGGCAAAAAATCTTGTTGCTGCCGGTGTGGCTGACAAAGCGTTGGTTCAGGTTTCTTATGCAATTGGCGTGGCGGAACCGGTGTCAATCAATGTGAACACTTATGGAACTGCAAAAGTAAAAATGTCAGATGGTCAAATTTCGGCAAAAGTAATCGAGCAATTCAAGGATAAATTCAAGCCAAAATCTATTATTGAAAGATTCGACCTGAAAAAACCTATTTACTTCCCAACAGCTTCTTATGGTCACATGGGAAGGAAAAACGAAGAAAAAGAGGTGTTGTTAAATTATGTTAAGGTGGAAGAAGAAGACAACAAGATTAAAAAAGTCTGGAAAACTGAAAAAGAAAAAGTTGAGTTTTTCCCTTGGGAAAAATTAAACTTCGTTGATAAAATCAAAAAAGCATTTGAGCTATAGTGATCACGGCATCGGGATCGAACCGCAGTACCATGAGCAAATCTTCGGGCTGTTCAATAAACTCGATCCGCGCAGTGAAGGAACA
>JBDNDT010000411.1:0-2954 GCA_046718985.1 Cytophagales bacterium | reverse complement strand
AAGAGAATCTAAAACCTGCGATTTGGCTTCCATGAGGCATTCACCAGGGCAAAATTGTAAACAAATATGCCGAAAACTCTATAAATTACTAACTGCAATCAAGACCTTTAAATAAGCTTTAGCATCTCGAGTGGTAGATTTCTACTATATAATAAGCATCAAGAACTATTATTTCGTAAACGTCAAATTATAAAAAGGGAAGTCAAAAGACTTCCCTTTTTTCATGGTATTTAATTGATAATCAATAGTATCAAGCCAATTTAGCTTTTAAATTGGTATCAATTGCTTCCAAGAATTCTTCTGTGTAAAGATAATGCTCACCATGATTCACTTTATTTCCATGAATGCATACTGCAAGATCTTTAGTCATTTTTCCTGATTCTACTGTTTCGATACACACTTCTTCCAATTTGTTGGCGAAATTGATCAAAGCATCATTTCCATCTAATTTACCTCTGAAAGCCAATCCTCTTGTCCAAGCAAAGATTGAAGCAATAGGGTTGGTTGAAGTTGGATTTCCTTTTTGATATTCTCTGTAATGTCTGGTCACAGTTCCATGAGCAGCCTCAGATTCTAAAGTTTTTCCGTCAGGAGTGATCAACACTGATGTCATCAAACCTAAAGAACCGAAACCTTGAGCTACTTGGTCAGATTGCACATCACCGTCATAGTTTTTGCAAGCCCAAATGAATTTTCCATTCCATTTCAAAGCAGAAGCAACCATGTCATCAATCAAACGGTGTTCGTAATGAACTTTTCCTTTGAATTCATTTTCATAAACTTCTTGGAAAATATCTTTAAATCTACCGTCATATTTTTTCAAAATGGTGTTTTTTGTCGAAAGATAAACCGGCCATCCTTTTTGAACCCCAAGATTCAAGCACGCTCTTGCAAAACCTCTAATTGAATCATCAGTGTTATACATTGAAAGAGAAACACCACCACCTTTGAATTGGAAAACTTCGTGTTCAATCACAGTTCCGTCTTCACCTTCAAATTTAACGGTCAATTTTCCTTTCCCGGGAACAACAAAATCGGTTGCTCTATATTGGTCACCAAAGGCATGTCTTCCCACAATAATAGGAGAATCCCAAGTGCTCACCAATCTTGGTACGTTTTTGCACACAATAGGCTCTCTGAAAACTGTTCCGTCAAGAATGTTTCTGATTGTGCCGTTGGGTGATTTCCACATTTGTTTAAGTTTGAATTCTTTTACCCTTTCTTCATCAGGTGTGATGGTGGCACATTTAATCCCTACGCCATATTCTTTGATAGCATTTGCAGCATCAATGGTCACTTGGTCATTTGTTGCATCTCTGTGTTCGACACCCAAATCATAATATTTGATGTCAAGATCCAAATAAGGAAGGATTAATTTGTCTTTGATAAACTTCCAAATGATTCTGGTCATTTCGTCACCATCCAACTCAACTACAGGATTGGCAACTTTGATTTTTTGAATAGACATTTTAAAACAGCGTTAAGTTTGAAAAAACTAATGAAAGAGAATAATCACGCCCCAAAATTAAGGCTAGTTTATGATAAATTCCTAAAGACTGTGTTTTTTTTTAAAATGACTTTAACTTACATTATGAGTTGGTTATTTTTTATTCCGGCTTAGTTTTTCTCAAACTCAATTGTTATGGTTCTTTTTTTATTCAACTCAAATAATCTCATTCACCCAAATTAATTATAAATTATTTCTCCATTGAGTACATTGAATTAACAATCATACATATTGATTGAGTAAAATGTCAATTATTTAAAACTGAGTCTAAATAATGATTTTTTAGATGTTGTTGCGTTGAGTTTTCTTTTGTATTCATAAATAATCTTTAGCTTTGTCCCGTGTTATCAGAGTTCTTATATATTTCACTTTTTTCTATCCTAGTCTTTTTAGGGTCGGTCTGTTTTTTGATAGATTGTATAATATTTTTTCCTATTCTGTTCAAAAAAAAGAATTCCCAATCATTAAACCGTGATTTATCTGTCTCAGTTGTTGTTTGTGCGTGGGATGAATATGAAAATCTTACTAAACTTTTACCTGTTTTGTTCAATCAAAACCACAATGATTTTGAAGTGATTGTGGTGAATGACAGATCAACTGACGAAACTTATGATTTTTTAAGGGAATACAGCTATACAGAAAAAAGACTCAAAGTGGTGAATATCAATGAAACACCATATGGCATGAGTGCAAAAAAATATGCATTAACATTGGGTTTCAAAGCTGCCAAAAATGAAATACTGCTTTTGACAGATGCTGATTGTTTGCCTGACACTGAGGATTGGATCAGCTCAATGGCAACAGCTTATGTGATGGATGGTGAAAATGATGTAAAGAAAAACTGTCAAGTTGTGTTGTCATTTTCCGGATACTTTAAAGAAAAAGGTTTCTTAAACGTTTTGATTCAATATGAAACATTGTTCACAGCACTTCAATTTTTAGGTTTGGCAAATTTAAGAATACCTTATATGGGAGTCGGTAGAAATCTTTCTTATAAAAGAAGCTTGTTTTTTGACAAAGGAGGTTTTAAAAAAATCATGAGTTTCATTGCCGGAGATGATGATTTATTTGTCCAGATGGTCGCTAATTCTAAAAACACATCCATAGTAATTGACAGCAGAGCTTTCACAAGATCGATTCCAAAGATGTCTTGGAAAGAATATTTAGTTCAAAAGAAAAGACATTTATCCGTAGGTAGATTTTATAAGTTTAGAATAAGGCTGGTTTTGGGAATTATATTTTTAACTCAATTTGCTTTTTGGCTTTTTGCAGGATATATGTTGACTATAGAAACCTTTGTTTGGTGGGTTATGGGTGTAGTCATTTTTAGAATTTTGGAGAGAATGTTTTTGTTTTATCGAGCAAATAAGGTTTTTAAGACCTCATTTGCTTGGTATTGGTCTCCTTTCATGGAATTGATTTACATTTTTTATTATATTGTGGCGGG
>JBDNDT010000410.1:0-2957 GCA_046718985.1 Cytophagales bacterium | reverse complement strand
GCAATTCTGGCTTGGGCAGCAAGAAAAGCAAGAGAAAGTGTTCAAAGAAAAAATGTTCTAACGGGCTCAGGTCTTCCCGGAAAACTTGCCGATTGTTCCGAAAGTGACCCGGCTATCTGTGAATTATATTTGGTGGAAGGAGATTCAGCAGGGGGATCTGCAAAACAGGGAAGAAACAGAAACTTTCAGGCAATTTTACCCATGAAAGGTAAAATCCTCAATGTGGAAAAAGCCCAAGAGCACAAGATTTATGATAATGAAGAAATCCGAAACATCATTCAAGCGATGGGGATTTCATTTGGCAGGGTGGACGATGACAAAGGGCTGAACTTAGACAAACTTCGTTATCACAAAATCATCATCATGACTGATGCCGACGTGGACGGAAGCCACATCAGAACCTTAATCCTGACTTTGTTCTTCCGTTATATGCGCGAATTGATTGACAAAGGTTATGTCTATATCGCCCAACCACCGCTCTATTTGGTGAAAAAAGGCAAAGATGAAATCTATTGCTGGAACGAAACCCAAAGAGACCAAGCCGTTAAGCAACTGGCAAAAGAAGGCAAGGAAGATTCGGTGAACATTCAGCGATACAAAGGTTTGGGTGAAATGAACCCTGAACAGTTGTGGTCAACCACCATGGATCCAGAAAGAAGAAGTTTGAAATTGGTTTCCGTTGAATCGGCTGCTGAGGCAGACCATTTGTTTTCTATGTTGATGGGCGACGAAGTGGCACCGAGAAGAGATTTTATTGAGCGTAACGCAAAATATGCTAAAATTGACATCTAAGCTTTGATATGGGAGCATTGTTAAAATTCTTTTTCTGGATATTCATCATCTTTTGGGGCATCTATCAGGTGAACAAGATTCTGATGAGGTTTTATTTTCAGAAGTTTATGGGTCAAGAGCCCCCAAAGCAAAATACTTTTGGTTTCAAACCCAAGAAGCCAAAAGACGACAAAGGAGGAGACTATGTGGACTATGAAGTGGTGAAATGAACCCGGAAAGACCACATTACCATGTGATTTATAGGGCTTGTGACGCTGTGAAAGCAGTGAATGGAGGAGACAGACCTTTCGGATTGAGCAAAACAGAATTAGTGGAAGTTTGCTTCAAAAGTCTTTATAAATCCATTGAAAAAGAGTCTTTTGAAATCACCGTAGTAGGAGACAAGCTGAGCGAAAGGTTAAGAAACTTCTTCCACCAATATCCGGTGAAATTGGTGGAGGGGGAGTTTGGAAATGAAAATTTGTTGAGAAAATGTTTTTATTGATGATGTTTTTCAAGTATGTCATAAATGAAAGTTGAAAAAAAAAAAATATTCTTAGTAGTGATAAGCATTTTAATCATCTGCTTGATTTTTTTGTTTTCAAACAATATTGGTCACTTTAGTAATGACACAATTACAACCAATCCAAAAAACTCTTTTGAGCTAAAGAATATTAACCCTAAGTCAAATTTCTATTTATATATATTGCTTGTAGGTTTATTCGGCAGTTATGGTTTATTAATTAGACAATTTTTTAAATCAATTTGTTTACACGATTTAAATTACCTACCACCCACCAAAGAGCCACTTTTCAAATATTTGTTTTTAATTGTATTTGCGTTTGGTATATTTTCATTATCAATAGAGACTTATCATGCAAAAGGGGAAAGTTTGGATACTTTTCATGAAGGCGATTTCTTATCACCTTATGTAAATTTAAAACATGGTAGCGTTCCTTATAAAGACTTTTTCTTTAGTCAGGGATACTTTCAAAACATTGGTGCAATGAAAATGTCAGCCAATCTTTTTGGAGAAAGCATCAGCTCAAGAAAAAAAATTGAATCTTTAACCAAAATTCTTGCTTTTGCACTATTAGGTGTAAGTGTAATAGTTTTGTCATGGCGCAATCTCACAGAAACCGCATTGTCATCTATTGGACTGTTACTTCTTTCGTATACATTTCTGATAACCACACCGAGAGACCTATTTGTTTTTGTGTTTATCATTTTGGGAATACTTACACTTAGAACTAATTCTAGACTCAACACTCATATTTACGTTTTTCTATCTGTAGTCACAGTCTATCTTGCATTCTACCACAGTGTCGAAAAAGGCTTATATTGTTTAGCTTCGTTAATAGTGCTTGTTTTTCTGAAAATTATCCTTGCAGAAAAAAAAATTGAAATATTATTTACTGCTCTGCTTACATTTTCAATTTGCCTAATCGTTTTTAACATCATCACTAGATTTAGTTTGATTGACATTTTTGAATATATAAAATTTGTAAACAATGATTATTCTAAAATTTATGGTTATCCTATCGATCTAGGAACTAGAGAGTGGATTCTTTTTTTGATAGGCCTTGGCTTGTCCTCTTTTTTCTTTTTTTCAAAAATTGATTTGAAAGAATTGATTCAATTTAACCTTGAAAGCTTAGTTTTAAAATATGGTATTAATCTTTTTTTGTTTGCGGTAGTGTTGACAACCTCTATATCATCTATTACAAGAGGAGACAAAGAACATTTGTCGTATGCTGTTTCTGTTTCATACCTCTATGTTTTTTGGAATAGTTCAAAAATGCTGATTCATGTTTCAAAACCATACTTTGCATCATTTGGCAAGCAAATAAATATGTTTTTAATTATTATATTAATTGCAATCACAACTCATAGGTTAATACTTGTTTTTCAGGATGATTTAATTTCTAAAAACTTCCCTAATCAAAATGATACTTTTTTTCTGGATAAGGATTATATACTTGCAAAAGAGTTTCTTAGAAACGAATACCTAAACATGAATAAAAAAAGTTACCCAATAAACTCGGAAACAATTTGGTTTTATCTTTTGGATCAACCTTGCGATTGTAGATTTCAAATGGCAATATTTTACCAGTATTCTCAAAATGGCTCTGGGGTGAAAAACCGCAGCCTGCGATCGTGAATTCCCAAAAATAGCTGAAGCTGCT
>JBDNDT010000041.1:0-10824 GCA_046718985.1 Cytophagales bacterium | reverse complement strand
ATTCCAAAAAGAAGACCACCATTAGAACCCAGTTTGATACCTGCTCTATCGCTCATGCCGGGATGAGCTCCATATAGACCCAATATATTCTCAGCATCAATGTCTGTGAAATAAGTGTCATCACCGATTGTTAAAAACCTTGCACCTGGGGTGTTTTGTGTGTATGTTCCATCAAAATCCTTAATTCTCAATCCCCCACTAAATACAACACTGCCGTTTTTTAAAAATGCCGTTCCTTTTTCCCAGTTCAATTGTTGACTTTGATTAAATGGAGCTAAAACGAATTGTTTGAAAGCTTCATTGTTAGAATCGGTTGTAGTGCCATGAGTTGAATGAAACACCCAACTTGGTGTGTTATCATAATCATAAAATGTATGGTCTTGAGAAATGACATTTCCAGCTATGGTTAACTTGTGGGTTGGCGTTGTTGTGCCGATGCCAATGTTTCCATTGCTTGAAATTCTCATTCTAGTGTCATTATTGGTTATGAAATTTACTTCATTTAAAGTTCTAGTGCCAAATGAAAGGTTTTGAGATACTGTATTGGGATTACCAATATTCGTAATTTCAGAATCTCTAATTCTTAAACCATTTTCTGTAGTAATACCAGATAATGTCACTCTTTTTATTATATCAAAATCAGATGCTTTAATTCTAAATTTATATCCTGTTGAACCACCCATATGTCCTACACCAGTATTCAAATCAAGCAGTGTATTTCCTATAGTACCATCAACATAAATGGCAGATAATGTATTACTTCCTGTGTGATTTATGTGCAATCTATGCGCTGGTGTTGTCGTTCCAATCCCAACATTTCCAGTCACTGTGGTATTTCCATTGACCATTAAACGTTGATCTATTGTTCCCGAAGTATAACCTATACCTACATTAGCTCCATTATAAGTAGGATTGGTATTGGTGAATTGTGCATTCATAGTCGAAGAAACTATAATTTCTAAAAATAAATATCTTGTTTCCATAAAATTAATTTTTTCAAAAATAAAAATAAAACAATTAAATAAAATTAGAATTGAAAAAATTAACAAAAAATTAACAAAAAAATCCCCAAGCTTTCGCAAGGGGATTTTTTAAGATTTGAAGTTTTAAAATCTTAGTTTAAAACAACTTTTTGTGTTTTGGTTTCAGATTTGATGATATACATTTGTCCTTTGTTCAAATTCATTTCTGAAATTTTGCCTGTTCCAATTAACATGCCTTGAACATTATAAACATTTACATTTTCATTGTTATATCTTCTTACCAATTGATCTTTTGTTCCAGTCAAACCACCATCATTATTTACTTTACCAATGCTGAAAAAAGTAAACTCTAATGAACCTGTAAAAGGCTCAACGGCAGGTGAAACTCTATCTGATGCAGGAAGAGAAGAATCATCGTTTACAAAGAATAAAATCTTAGAAACTCTTGAAGGGTCAATTGCATAAGAAGTAATAGGGCAATCAAGAGGAGAACTACATGGAAAACCATCAGCTTTTAGACCACCAACTTTTCCTGGTATGCTTGATAAATCTATAATCACATCAGAAGTTTCGCCGACAGGAATAAACGCTGAAATTTTCTGTTTCCTTGGACCACCCCAGTTATTTGTAACTTGTGATTCATCAGGTAAATAAGCGGCTTGATTTCCATTTAAGTCCTCAAGTTGTATAGTTACTCTAGCATCTAGATCCGCACTATTGTTTTTGATTTTTATTCTGATGTCAGCATTCTGACTTAAATCCAGATAGAAGTCATTTCCTCCAGGTAGGTCGCCATTATCATCTCCAAAGCCCAGACCAAATGGAACAAAGCCCGTTGCTTCAACACAGTTAACAACCATTTTACCAACTTGGCGATCTAAGGTGTAAATGTCGTTGTCTCCTTTAAACCAATAGATGCCACCATCATTTGCAGATCCAAATTCTGTTGCAGTTGAGAAATCATCTACAGCACCAACTCCAACTTTTTTAGACTGTGCATTCAATACCATTGCACCAGCCAATACGGTGCCTAGAAGTAATTTTGTTTTCATATTAAAGCAATTGTGTTTAGTTGAGGAATAATGTAATTTATCTTATACAAATATACGGAGTTTAAAATTAAAGTTGCTATCCTTTTGAAAAAAAAATTGTTTTAAATCGCAATCTTTTTTGTCCAAAATACCTCTTTGTTTTTGATATTCAGCTTTTTAAAACGATTTTTGAGGCTTCACAAGATTTATCTATCTGTTTATGCACAATTCAAATCCCCAACTTAAAGCTTTTGGCCATGTGGCCTTTCATGTAAGTGATCTCGAAAGAAGTAAGGCTTTTTATACTGAGTTCTTGGGATTCCATTCGGTCGAACGTCCTAGTTTTAGCTTTGCCGGCTTATGGCTTAGAAACATTAGTGGTCTGGAAATTCACCTGATTGAAGGCAAAAATCCTGAATCTTCTGTTGATGCAGGCTCTCGAAAAAACCATATAGCCTTTTTGGTGGATGATGTTTACGAATGGCTTCCCTTAATCAATGAACTAGGTGTCGAACATATCGGACCTAAAAAACGACCTGATGATATCAATCAATTATTTGTCAAAGACCCTGATGGGTATTGGATTGAAATTACGGAAGGGTGAGGTTAGAGTTCTGAATTAAGCTTTAGTGTAATCTTCAAGTTGCTCAACCCTTCAAGGTTTAGTATATGCAAACTGAAAATTCTCTGGAATAGATACAACCTTTGAAGGGTTTCTAATCTGCAATTTGGGTTTTAAGAAAACAAAATTTCTGATGTTTCTTTGCACAACAGAAAGCTTGACAATGTATGACCCTGCTGAAGTTAAATAGAAATCCAAATTCGCAAATGCTATAAACCTTTGACCTTTATGAGGTTTCAAATATTTTTAAAAAACGAAATTGGTTGTTTTGTTGCAATTTGTGTTTTTTAAGCCATAGATAACTAGATAGAATATGGCAATTATCATGAAAATTTTATTTTATGACAAGTTCGGCTTTTTTCTTCCATATATGAACGGTGTATTGTCTAAAAAACCACTTGGATGTTGTTTTCAAGATTAAGGTTTTGTTAAGTGCTTTTGATTCAGGCTTATAAAAGTTAACTTTGGATGGTTTAATTTTTAGGTATGAGATTTTTCTTACGTTTTGGTTTTTCTTTCTTGTGCTTGATTTCTGTGAACACTTTTTCTTGGGGATTTTTTGCCCACCAACACATCAATAGATATGCAGTTTTTTGCCTGCCACCTGAGATGATTCCTTTTTTTAAAAAACATATCGTTTATCTGACAGAAAATGCCGTGAACCCGGACAGAAGACGTTATGCTGTTGAGGGGGAGGCTGAAAATCATTATATTGACATTGATATTTATGGTGACAGTGCTGTTTATAAAATGCCTAGAAAATGGGAAGATGCTGTTGCAAAATATTCAGAAGATACCTTGAGGGCCTATGGAATTGTGCCTTGGCACATCGTGAAAGTTAAAAAAGACCTCACTTGGGCATTTAAAAATTTGGATGCTAACCGAATTTTGAGAATTGCCGCCGACTTGGGGCATTATATTGGTGACAGCAATGTGCCCTTGCACACCACACACAATTATAATGGGCAATATACCAACCAATATGGCATCCATGGTTTTTGGGAGTCGAGATTGCCCGAGTTGTTTTCAGAAAAATATGATTTTTTTGTGGGCAGGGCAGTTTATTTGAAAGATCCTCAACAAGCAGCGTGGGAAGGGGTGATGCAGGCGCATTTAGCTCTGGATTCAGTGTTGAAGTTTGAAAAGATATTGACTGACAGGTTTGGTGAAGACAAAAAATATGGCTTCGAAACCAGAAACAACCTCACGGTGAGGGTTTATTCCAGAGATTTTTCAAAAGCTTATCATGACATGTTGAACGGGCAAGTGGAAAGACAAATGACTCGTGCTGTTCATCAGACAGCCTCTTTTTGGTACACCTGCTGGGTTGATGCCGGAAAACCTGATTTAAGCTTATTATTGGATTTCAAGTTTGACGAAGAGGAGTTGAAGAAAGAGCGTGAAAAATGGAAAAAAGAAACCATCAAAGCGCGACCTCATGACGCAGCCATGTTGGAAAATGATTGTCATTTCTTCCATAACAACTGCTGTGGTGGTGACAGGATGTGGAAAAAAATGCTCACCATCAACCCAATGTTGCGTGAACTATATGATGAGCATGATAACAACCACAGCCATTGATTGCAATGGTATTGTTGAATCAATATGTGGGCTGATTATTTTAATTCAACCCTCTTCTTTCAAAATTTCTCAACCCTTCATTCAGAAACCGTTTGAATTTTTCAACATCCAGGTCAAAAGCATAAGGTTCTTGGGTGAGTTGTTGTTCGTTTTCATCTAAGATGAGATAATAAGGTTGGGCATTGTTATTGTATTTAGAGATTTGCAAATCACCGTTTTGTGCACCAATCGTTTTTTTGATTTTCTTGTCATAACTTGAAACATACCATTCACTTTCAGGCAGTTCTTTGTCAAAGTCAACATACAAAGAGACGACAATAAAGTCATTTTGGAGACTTTCCATCACTTTGGCTTCTGTGAACACATTTTCTTCCATTCTTCTGCAATTTGCACAACCTTTTCCGGTGAAGTCAACAAAAACGGGTTTGCCTGTTTTTTTTGAACATTCAATGGCTTGTTTATAATCAAAGTAAGTGGCAAGCCCGGGAATTGGTTTCAGATATTCTGCGAACTTGGGTTCATCACAAAGATATTTTGCTATTTGTTCCTCTTTTCCTGCACCATTTAAGGAATTGAACTTGAATTCTTGGGTGGTGATGGGAGGTAGATAACCACTGAAAGCTTTCAAAGGTGCTCCAAAAAGACCGGGTAACATATAAAATGACAGCACCAAAAAGAATACAGCGAAAATCATTCTGATGGTGCCCACCGGTGACCTCTCATCTTTGATGGTGAAAATACCAAACAGATAAAGCGAAAGGGCTAAACTGATGCCGATGTGAATGGCAATGAACAAATCTCTTGACAGCAAGTTCCAGTCTGCACCAAGATCAGCTTGACTTAAAAACTTGAATGCCAATGCCAATTCTAAAAACCCTAAACTCACTTTCACGGTGTTGAGCCATGAACCTGACTTGGGCATTGAACTGAGCCATGAGGGGAAAAATGCCAACAAACCAAATGGCAAAGCGAATGCCATCGAGAAAGACATCATGCCCATGATTGGCCAAAGAATTTCACCGTTTGCTGCCCTCACCAACAAACTTCCTGTGATGGGGCCTGTGCATGAAAATGACACCAACACCAAAGTGAAAGCCATGAAGAAAATACCAATCCAACCTCCTCTGTCGCTTTGTGCGTCCACATTGTTGACAAATCGGCTGGGAAGGGTGATTTCAAACAAACCCAAAAAGGAAAGGGCAAAAACAACGAAAATCAAAAAGAACAATGTGTTCACCAACCAATTGGTGCTGAAGAAATTAGCAGCTGCCGGACCTAGCAAAACTGCTGTTAAGACTCCTAAAAGTGTATAAATCATCACAATTGAAAGGGCATAGACCATGGGCTTCAACCATTTGTTTTTGGCTTCTTTTTGTTTGGTGAAAATGGTTACTGTCATTGGAATCAAAGGATAGACACATGGAGTCATCAAAGCCAAAAGACCGGCACCAAAAGAAAGCAACATAAAAGCAAACAAACCCGATGACGTTTTTTTAGGGCTTTCTTCTTTTTTAGGGCTTTCTTCTTTTTTTTCAGGTTCAGTTTGATTGATTACCATCTGTTCCTTCTTTGTTATTTCGATTTCGTCTTCAACAATTTTTGAAGTTTCTTTCGCGTTGGTCTCTTTGCTTTTTTCTGTTTCAGGTTTGCTTTGACTTGCTTTTTGGGCTAAAAGTTCAAATGTGAAATCTTGATTAAAAATCCTGCAACTTCCGTCTTCAATGGTGCAACTTTGACCGTCAACAGAACCTAAAAATCTAAATTTCTCAGCAGTGACCTTCACTTTTTGGATGAACTTTACTGAATTATATCCTTTTGGAATATTGGCTTCAAAAATCTCATCATATTTAATGATGCAATTTTTACATTCTAAAGGGCCAACCAATTCACCTCCTGTTAATTTATCAATGTTCAATTTGGTAGGATTGGGACCGATGCCTTCGTCAAAGTTAGAACCATAGATGTAATATCCGGCCAATACATTCGCTATAAATTCCACTTCTATTATTTCACCTATAACCACTTCTTTTTGGGCAGAATTGACTTTGAATGTCACCGTTTTCAAGATTTCAGCAAAAACATTGTTTGAAATCAATAAAACCAAACAAAAAACCGTGAAAATTGAATTTTTTATATTCATAAGATATTGATTTTTTATAATAACAACTAAGAAATGAAAAAATTCTCAGGTTGATTGTATAATTGATTACATTTCATTAAAAAGAATGAAAGATTTTCAAACCTAAATTAAATTTCAATTATTTAGACTGTTCAAATGTGACAGGTCGTTTCTTACTGTAATTTTATAAAAGTCATTTTGTCTTTCTAAAACATACAAACATAAGTTATCATGCATAAATTCATCCATCATCGAAAGAGGACTGCCTGTTAACAAGCAAATGAATATCCTCATTGCCCGCCCGTGCATACACACCAGAATATCAGAGCCATCATTTTCAGAGTCTAGAAGATTTTTGGCTTCTTTTTGTCTTTCAAAAACCTGAAGCGGACTTTCACCACCCGGCATGGCAAGGTCAACTTTGCCTTCAGACCACAATTTTATGGTATTTTGATATTCTAAGTGTTCTGATGTTGAGATTTTGCAACCATCAGTGTTTCCCCAACTGATTTCGTTCAAAGCTGTCAAAGAAACCCAAGGGGTAGGTTTGTCAATGAATTTTTGAACACTTTCAATACTTCTGTTGAGTGCTGAGGTATAAACTTTTTTGAAAGCAATATTCTTGTATTTTTCATAAAAAAGAGCGGCTTGCATTTGACCTTTTTGGTTCAATGATGTGTTTACACCACTACCTTGGACAATTCCTAATTTGTTATAATCTGTTTGTCCGTGTCTGATTAAAAATAATCTCATTGAATCACCATCTGTTTCCAAAATAACCCACAATGAAGCCTGAAATAAAGGTGCTTCTGTCTCCGGCAACAGGCAAAATCTTCACTTCACTCGGATACAAATCCACTTGAAGCCCTATTTCAACTCCCAAAACGCTATTTCTAAAAGATTCGAAAGCCAAGTTTAAACTCAATCTTGAACTGAGTCCATATTTAACATTTGACTCATTGATTCCCATCAACAAACCACCTTGACCTTGAATTAAATTGTCGTTTCTGGAAGCATTATTTCTGACGTATTGTGCATTGTCTTGGTTCGGGCCATACAACACATAATAAGGTTTCTCGAAACCCAAAACAGGTCCCGCAGCATAAATCAAATTCATCTGCACTCCCTCGTCTTTAGCTTTGAAAAACAATGTTCTTTCTCTTCCATAAAGAAAACGCAAAGGAATGAAATGATTTTCTTTACCCCTCACATAACTGCTTGTTGATCCGGGTCTTGATACTTTCACTTCATTTGGGTGTTTCACATGTGTCAATTCTGTCATAAAAAAATGAAAGATGTCTTGTTTATCCTTCACCAAACGACAATATTTAAGGTTCACACCTCCTATCACAGGTGCAATAGTGTTGAAATTTATTCCACCCGTGATTTCATTTTTAAATGAAAAATCATCGTCTTGAAATTGTTGAGCATTTAAAAAAGTTATTGCAAAAAAAGTCAGGACGAAGCAATTCTTCATATTTATTTTTCGAGTGAAAGAAATTCAGTGACGTATCTCATATCTGGATGTTTAGCATTTGAAGCATCCAAAAACAAATTGTTCAACGCCATATTGGTGATTTTATTTTTCCAACTGTTGTCTTTGATTTTGTTGGTCAAAGTTGCTGATGCTTCCAAGTTGTTAGAAGAATTCACGATCACCGTTGAGTTATTCAAGACACAAGACTTAACAGTAACATGTTGATTTTCAGTTGTTTTACCTCCCAAACTAACAAAGTTACTGAAATTGCTCACCACAGAATTTTCAATTTCTAGACTTGAATTGTCGCCAATGTGAATTGCTGAAATTTTATTCATCGTTGTTCCATCATTTCCCAACACCACAAAAGTGCAGTTTTTTGCTTTCACATGTGTTTGTTTTGCGCTTGGATTTGCTTTTTGAGGATTAGTGTGTGTATCGATTTCAAAAGATTTAGAACCTGAAAAATCTGAAACAAATTGATGTCTCAAAGATAAAAGGTGACTCACAGTGCCATTATAACCCATTGTGAAATCAAAGTCATCATCTGTTGTTCTGAAAGAGATTAAATGAGATGCATTCACAGTTCCGCCATAAAATTCAAAAGCATCATCGTTGCTGTAACTGATCATAACCTTTTCTACGGTTGTACCACTTCCAACCCCTGCTAAAGACAAACCGTTGAGTTCTTGGTTTGCGCTTATTTTTTTTCCTGAGAATTCAATTCTTACAAATTTCAGCGTACCTGAGTTGTCTTCGGGATTGCTTCCGCCATACAAATCTTTGGTAGGGTCAAAAAACTCATCAAAATGGGTTTCACCTCCAATAATATTGACCGGGGCTGCTCCTAAAATCACAATTCCACCCCAATCTCCTGATTTTCTTGATAAAACTTCTGCACTTGTGCTGAATACAATAGGTTTATCCGGGGTGCCTTCCGCATTGATTTTAGAACCTCTGCACACTACTAAACAAGCATTGCTATTGATGTCAGCCCTGATTATTGTTCCTGGTTCAATGTTTAAAGTAGCTCCATTGGTTACATAAACAGTACCTTTCAAAAGATAAGTCTTGGATGAACTTAAATTGATGTTTTTGTTGATGACACCTTTCAATGTATCGCTGATTTTAGGGTACTCAACAGATGTAGGTTTATAAGATGTCCAACCTTTAGTCCAGTCATCTTTACCAACAGCACCAATATAGTTTTGGGCATTCAACCAAGCAATGCCAAAAGTGAACAGAGTGAATAATATTTTTTTCATTTTGTTTAATGTTATAAAGCGAAATTCAAATTTCAGAAATCATGCCCCATGGCAATTTTTTTCAAAATGTCTTCGAAAAAGACAATTGACCAAATGGTTTCATTTCTGTCAGCATAAGGCATATAAGATGACAATAAATTATCTGTTATTTTGATTACTTCTACTTTCACGCTTGCTTGGTTTTTTAACAAGTTCAAGTTTTCGTTAGATTCCGGAATTCCAAGTTCCTTTAAGCTTTGACCCGGCTTGTTGGTCAATGCAATGAATGGTAAGAAATTAATGATTGCGGTCACCCTTTCCTTATACAATTCCAAAAGGGCAAACTTGTCCATTTTTTTTAACTCATCAACTGTGTGGAATTTAGTGACAATAAACTCTTTCGCTACAAGAAATGTGGGATCATTCTTCTTCTGGGCAAAAGCAAAAGAAGAAATAAAAAGTAAAGTAAAAATAAAAGTGTTTCTCATGTTCCTTTTTGGATTAATACATTCACAAAATTATTCAATTAGAGAATCTCAAAACACTAATATAAGAAGAATTAACAAAAAAATAATCCTACTCTGTATTTTTTAAAATCAAAGTCAAAGATTCTGTTCTCAAATGATTTGAGAAACATGTTCTTTGGTTTTTACTTTTTCTATAACTTTAGTGATAATTCCCGATTCATCTATAAGAAATGTAGTTCTGGCGATGCCAAAATACTTTTTGCCATACATTGATTTTTCAACCCAAACGCCATAGTCCTCTACTATTTTTTTTTCAACATCAGCAACTAAGGTAAAATTTAAATGGTGTTTGTTTGAAAATTTGGCATGAGACTTTTCATCATCAGCGCTCACACCAATCACTTTGTAACCTGCCGCGCTGAGTTGATCCATATTATCTCTCAAATTGCAGGCTTGTTCGGTGCATCCCGGTGTATCATCTTTTGGATAAAAATACAAGACTACTTTCGAACCCAAATAATCGCTCAGTTTAACTACATTACCGTTTTGGTCTTTTGCTTCGAAAAAGGGTGCTTTTTGTCCTGCCTCTGGTCTCATAATTTTTTTATCTATTTAATGTTCTTCTCAAGAATCGTTTCGTTGTTCATTTGGTCAATGACCACAAGTTTTAAACTTCCTTTGAAAGGGATTGTTTTGTCTTTTTTTTCAGCCCACAATAGTTTTCTCTTAAAATCATAATGCATAGGCACAAAGGTGCTGTCTAAATAGCATTTAAATTGTTTGATTCCTGAAGGAAAGTCACTTATGTTGAATTGTAATTCTTTGTTATTGATTTTGACAGGTTTCACCGTTGGGCTTTTCAGGTCTTCAATGAGTCCGAAACCACCCAAAAACTTGCTTTTAAACACGATGTCATTTGCTTCCCAGTTTCCTCCTATAAACTTATAATTCTTGGGCGAACTGAAATGATATACAGCAGTTTTGTTTTGAATAGTTTTGATTGAATCAAATCTCAAGGTCATTATCATTTCTTCTCTCACCGGAGTGAAGATATCATGAATTTGATGAAAATCATCTTTTGTTGAGTATTTGAGATATAAAGTGTCGAATAGTGTCTTTTTTCCAAATACTATTTTACAGTTTTCAGCACTGAAGCTGTAGGGAGTTTCAGATGGTATTGTTTTGAGATAAGGCAAGGTGATTTTTTTATCACAAATCACAATTGAGTCCGGAATGGTCACCCTCATATCCCAAAGATAAACTGTTTTATTGTTAATAACATATGAGGGAGCCATGGTGT
>JBDNDT010000409.1:0-2964 GCA_046718985.1 Cytophagales bacterium | reverse complement strand
TGCACAAATCATGCTGTCTAACAACAATGCCTTGTAGTTATATGGTGGTAAATCCCATACGCCTTGTTTTGCCTCGAAGAATTCAACATCGGAATAAACAATCTTTGAATTAGGATGAGCAAACATTTTTTTTGTTAACAACTCAACAAAACGTTTTTCAATCAAATCATCCCCGTCTAAAAAAATCAAATAGTCACCCTTAGACTTTTCTGCACCAAAATTTCTAGCACTTGCAACTCCTCCATTAATTTTGTTGTAATATTCAAATTTAGGCTTGTTTGAAATAAACTTTAAAGCAATTTCTTCACTGTTGTCTATCGAACCATCGTTCACGATAATACACTCCCAGTTTTCGTAACTCTGCATCGCTACACTCTCAAGTGTGTCAGTTAACACATCTGAGAGATTAAACACAGGAACTATGATTGAAATTAATGGCCGGGATTTCATTTTTTTGCTAGATAATTAATCCTCATCCAATATGCAAACTCTTTCCATGATAAGAGTTTAATTAATGCTTTTCTTTGGAAAAACTTTAAGTCTCTGTTGATTGATTTTTTAAAAGCCTGAAAACACAATGTTCTCAATTTTTGGGTAAAAAACTCATCTTCCCAATAGTTAGATTTGTTGTTTTCGAACATCAAAGACTGTAGCAAATCGTAAAACCGGTCCCAGTCTAGTTTTTGTTTTTCAAGATTTAAAATAGAAAACAAAAGGGAAATTGTGTTGTCTTCAAAGAATTTAACACTTGGTAAGAAGGCTTTCAACTTAGCATACTCGTTCAATTCCATTTGTTTATCGGCTTTTTCTGATGAAACTTGTTGTTTGTGAGTTCTATATTTTAACAAGACTTCATCAAGATTGGCAAATTTTCTGTCTTTAATCATTTCTACCCATAGATGATAGTCTTCGCAGGTGAAAAGTTCCGGTTTATAAACTTCATATCTTTTAGGAAGTTTCTTCTTTCTAAGCATAACGGTTGGGTGACCGACACAGCAATATTCTATTAGTGTTTTTTTAATTTCGTGATGTGATGTAGGATGCACGACTACTTTTTCAATTTCCCCAAAACACTCAAAGGCTGTCCCCAACACATCCACATCTGGATTTTCATCTAGAAACTTCACTTGTTTTTTAAATCTCTCCGGCATTGCAATGTCGTCTGCATCCATGCGAGCTATAAACTCGCCACTTGCTAAGCGTATGCCTTCGTTTAGGTTATAAACCAAGCCTTTGTTTTGTTCATTCTTTATCAAAATGATTCTATCGTCTTTAAAATTCTGAATAACAGACAATGAATTGTCTGTGGAAGCATCTTCAAGTATAATGAGTTCGAAATCAATAAACGTTTGATTCAAAATGCTATAAATGGCTTCTGAAACATATTTTTCCGCATTGTAAACTGGCAAAACCACCGAAACCCTAGGCGACTGATTCATCTCTTTTTAAGTTTTTGGCTTGCCCATTTCAACAATTGGTATTTCCAGAATTTCCATCTTCTATTCCAGATTTTTGAATCATAAGTAGCATTTTGCAAATATTCTCTTTCAAACCCATCAAGTTTCCAAGTTTGATAATAATTGTCAAATATCTTCTGCTTTGTTGGCTTTTGAAGGTATGAATTCTCTAATATATAATTCAAGGCTCTGATGATCTCTGACTTTTCTTTATGTTTTTGGATAGAATCACGCACTGATTTATTGTGCTGCCTGAAATTGGAAAGGCAATCAGTTATTATCCCCACTTCATTATTCATCATCAAACGAGACCAAAAAACCCAATCGCCACAAAGTCTATATTTTCTTATTTCATCAAGACTAAAAGAAACCGAATCTTTTCTGAACAAGACAGCACTCGCATTAGATATGGAATTGCCAATGGTCATGAATCTTTCAAAAAACTCCATACCTGCCATCACATAATCATTATCTTTTTGAAAACACGCATGTGTGCATTTGGATAGAAATTTGCCATTTTCATCTACCCAATTGCTATTGCTCGACACAAAAGCTAATCTTTTGTTATTACTCAAAAGTTGATAAGCTCTTGCCAAAAAATCAGCTTCAGCCCAATCGTCACTTTCAGCAATCCAAACAAACCTCCCCTTTGCAACCTTGATTCCTTTTTCCCATTGTTTGAAAGTAGAACCTGAGTTTTCTAAATTGATGATGATTTCAGCAACATTGGGATGATTACGATATTCTTCTAAGATTTCAAGGCTGTTATCTGATGAACAATCATCCATCAAAATCAATTCAAATTCTTGAAAAGTTTGATTGAGGATAGAATCAATTCTTTGCTTGAGATATCTGGCATGGTTATAATTAGGGACTATGACACTCACTTCTACTTTCATTGTCAAGAAATATCAGTTTTGATCAATTTTGCCGGCACACCAACAGCTAATGATTTTGGGGGAATATCACTATTTACTAAAGATCCTGCGCCTATAACAGCCCCTTCACCTATGTTTACTCCTTTTAAAATGGTCACATTCAAACCAATCCAAACATGATTTCCAATATAAATGGGTTGTGAAATAGGTTTTTGACTTCCAATAATTTCATGGTTGTCAGAATCTCTGATAGTTACATTCTCAGAAATGGCTACATGATTGCCTATATGGATTTCTTTGAAACAAGAAAGATTTAAATTACGGTTAATGTAACCACTGCCCAATTTCAAGCATGCTCCTTCATTTACATAAACTTTGGCACCACTATAAATCTTAAAATCACCTTCAACTGTCAATTTTGAATTTCCTCCTAAAAACAGCAATGAAGTGAATTTGTCTTTCAAAGACCATTTGCAGTTGAATTCAAACACTCCATTAACAACATTCAATTTTGATGTTTTATGTTTTTCAACAAATGAATATTTATAAAAAACCAAGTTTCTCTTCTTTAAAAAACCGAGTTTTATTAATACTCTTCTAATCATGGGGTGAACTTCTGAAAGAACTGA
>JBDNDT010000408.1:0-2986 GCA_046718985.1 Cytophagales bacterium | reverse complement strand
ACCTAGCCTAGGCAAAAAGATTTGTCAGTCAACGAGGGTTTTGGGGTTGGATTTGAATGTTATTGTCTATCCAATCCCAACCGGATTGTTTATATTGATAAGGTGAGTTGTCGTTTTCAAAAGTTTTGTAGTTAAGATAAAAACGTATGGCGTTTATGCCTAAATCACTCACTCGTTTAAAATCAATTTCACTATGGTGAAGATGTGGAGAATCAGCATAGTTGTCAACCCAAACCAAATTTCCGAAAGACATGCCACGAAGCATGATTTGATTTCCATTGTGGGTGAGAATATTTCCCTGTCTTTTGATAAAATCTTGTGCTTCAACTAAAATTGAAAACGATATAGAAATGATTAATGCTAATTTATTCATGAAAGCTTGTTTGTTTGATTGATAGCAATTTAAAAAATTAAAATCATACTAGGTTTTTTTCTCAAAAACATACATCTGCATTTGAACTAAAATTCACAATTAAGTGGACTTCTCAATTTGTTTATAAGTATTTGATTGCGATGTGATTATCATGAATTTTGATTCCAACTGTATAAATGATTTGTTATTTGAAAGCATATGTAAATAACAATGGAGAAATATATGAAATTTTGCAATGTATCATTTAAAGGAGTTTTTCCGTTATGCATGTTGATTCAACATTAAGAACTTATGGATATGGAAGTAAAGGAGAGAGAACGTAGCCAAAACCAGCAGACTCAACTTAGATTAACTGATGAGTATAAATTTCTGAAAGGTCCAAGAAACCGTTTCAAGGAGCTTGTTTTTGCATTCAAGGTTTTTCTCGAATTTATTAAAGGATTTAGAAAACTTCATTTCGTTGGTCCATGTGTCACTGTTTTTGGTTCAGCAAGGTTCCAAGAAGACCATCCTTTTTATAAGATGGGTGTTGAAGTTGGAGCGGCTTTGACCAAACTTGGATTTACTGTGATGACAGGTGGAGGTCCCGGAATTATGGAAGCTGCAAATCGAGGAGCAAGAGAAGCCGGTGGAAAAACAGTCGGTTGCAATATCATTCTTCCTTTTGAGCAAGACCCAAACCCTTATCTCGATGTTTGGGTGGACATAAAGTATTTCTTCGTTAGGAAAGTTTTACTATTTAAATATTCTTATGGATTCATCTGTTTGCCGGGTGGTTTTGGAACAATTGATGAGCTTTTTGAAGCTCTCACCTTAATTCAAACTAAAAAAGTATTGAATTTCCCTGTGGTTTTGATGGGGAAAGACTATTATGACCAAATGATGGTGATGTTGGTGAGAATGCTTGAAGAAAAAACCATTAGTGAAGAAGACCTCAAACTGTTTCTCTTAACTGATTCAGTGGATGAAGCCATGTTACACATTGAAAAATATGCAATCAAGAGGTTTAACCTTAGCAGAAGTCATTCACAAAAAAGATGGAGCATTTTGGGAGAGTGATTTTCTGTTTTGGAAATACATAAAAAAGGGCTTAAGCCCTTTTTTTATGTTAACTCTTGTAAAGATTTTTCAAACTCTCTCAACACAATTTGTTTCATAGTGACCCTTCTTTTCAGCATATTATATCTGCTCAAAATGGTTTTATCCAATTCAAAGCCTTCACGAGATTGGGCATTGTGATTTTGAATGGTCGCTTGAGTTTTTCTCAATTCCTCTTGGTCTCTCGACAACAAATATCGCATTTGAGAAATTTGAATTTTGTATCTTTCAACCAATGGTTTTTCATCAAAATTCGGGAATCTCCTCAAAATCGAAGCATATAAGTGTCCATGCTCATTCACTTTTTCACAAGCAACTCTAAATCTTTCAATTAATTCTTCTTTCTTGTGATTAGGCAACATCCCTAATTTTTTCCAAGCTTCTTGCAGATTTCTCAACTTCACCTCTGTTGTTGCAGGGTGTTCTTTCACTAATGCTTCAATTTGTTCACATATGTGATACCAACTTCTCAAGTCAACCCTTGGCTTAGGTCTTCTCATTGTCCTAAGCTTGGTGGCAATATCTCTTTTAACAGATTTGTATTCTTCAAAAACATCTTTACCCTTCGAAGCCGGAATAGTGCCGATATTTTTCCATTCTTCTTGTAAAAGTTTGAAAGGAACAAGACTATTTTCAGTGAGATTATTTCTCATGGCTTTCACTCTTTCAAGAACATCTATATAATTTTCGAATCTTTTTTCGAAAAGCACTTCTCTGTCTTCAAAGAATTTTCTTCTTCTTTCATAAAAAACAGTAAGTGATTCAGAAAAAGCATTTTCTAGTTCTTCATCATCCTCTTTCTGTGCAGAACCTGTTTTTATCCATCTGTCCCTTAGTTCCTTAACTTTCAAGCTTGAAGCCTTCCAATCAAAAGTTTCTTTCAATTCAGCTAGTTCTTCAAGAATGGATTCTTTTGTTTTTTTGTTTTTCTCTTTGTTTTGATTAATGAGCACATTCAAACTCTCTTCAATTGCATCAAGTTCTTGCAAAAGTGGAATGAAATCACCCAATCCATCAAATTCAATCAGATATTGACGTAGGTGAATCAATTTCATCAGATAAGAGCCTTTGTTTTCAGCAGACTCAACGGCTGTTTTCAGATCTTCAACTTTTTTGACGGCAAGTTTAAACCTTTCAACAAAATAATTAAGTGATGCTTCTTCACTTTCTTTCACTTCACCAATTTCTCTGTCAGGATAATTTAAATAACCTTTTAGATATACTTTGCCATCTTTGGTGTAACCATAAGCATTGGCTGTTAAATTAGGCATAAGCTCAGTCATAATTTTAAATTTTGGTGTTTTGTCACCGATTCACAGATTCCCAAATTGCGCATTCAATGACTTAACACAATCAAGTCATTGATTCAAACACAAAATTAAGAAATTTCTTTTAAGTTTTGGTTATTTTATTAAAATTTCAAACTGACCGATGCTTAAATATATCAGTCAGTTTGAAATCCGAGCTTACCATGCAATGGCATAATAAATCTTTTCCCCGTTTGGATATATCCCT
>JBDNDT010000407.1:0-2992 GCA_046718985.1 Cytophagales bacterium | reverse complement strand
TCCGGCAACTAAACTGGTTGAAAAAACCAATAAAAAAAACTTCAAATCAGAGATAATCTGAAAAAAACTCAATTCCGGAACAACCAAAAATATAGCGGTGAAGTATTGTGTCATCCCTAAAATGAGCAAATTCTGAAACCTGATAAGTTTCAAAAAACCCAACAAGGTGAGCCATGTTCTTTTGGGAAATATATTAATCCTTTTCATCAGTACCAATCCCCTCTAGCTTTCAAAACTTTTTCTATAACATCTCTCACAGCTCCTTTTCCACCATTTTTAGAAGAAACATAATGGCAAATCTGCAACACATCCTCAGCAGCATCTGCCGGACATGTGGCTAAACCTACTTTTTTAAGTACGGGAATATCTGCCATGTCATCTCCCATGTATAATATTTTTTCAAAACTCAATTGATTGAAATTTACATATTCCTCAAAAACCGGTAACTTTTGGCTTACATTCATAAAAATGTCTTTTATCCCTAAAAATTCCAGTCTTTTTCTGACCCCTAATTGGAAACCTCCTGATATTATCGCAACTTTGTAGTCTTTTTTGATGGCTTTTTCTATAGCATAGCCGTCTTTCACTAAAAATGTTCTTACCTGCTCTCCTGACTCTAAACACAGAACTGTGCCATCGGCTAAAACCCCATCCACATCAAAAATAAAACACTCAACTTGATTAAAATCTGACATAATGTTTAACCCAAATTGTTTTCATAAAAATCTATGCTTCCAAATCTAAGTTAATTTACGTTCACTTTTTGAAAGCTCTGGTCATTTCTTTTTTGAAAGGAGGACCGGGGAGACACTCCACCTGAAATCCAACTTTTTTTAGTGTTCTCTTGAAATCGCCTTGCGCACAATAAGTCACCAAAAATCCATTGATTTTTAGTGATTTATAAATCTTTAAAAAAACTTCTGCTGTCCAAAGCTCCGGTTGCTTGTTGGGTGCAAAGGCATCAAAATATATCAAATCAAATTTTTCATGTTCAAATTCAATTTCAAGCAAATCGCTTTGTTTCTTCAAAAAAGTTATTCCTCGTTCAACTTCGACATTTACCTCCCAAGCCATTTGGTGATAATACTTTATATCAATTTCCTTAAATTCTTCGATATCTTTGAAATATTCCACCATCAAACTTGAATCTAAAGGATACTTCTCTAATGTTTCATAATTGATTTCAATATTGTTATTCTTGAAAAAGTTCAAGGTCAAAAACCAATTTAAACCCGTTCCAAAGCCTACTTCCAGAATGTTGACTGTGCTTAAACCTATATCAACACAATGTCTAAGACCCATGTCTATGTAAACATGTTTTGATTCTGTGACAGCTCCATGTTTGGAATGATAAGTCTCATTCAATTCAGGAACAAACAAAGTGTTTGAACCATCTTTGGTTTTGATCAACTCTAGGTTATACATAAAGACTCTTGCAATTTTTTAACCAGTTCATGTGCTGAGAATTTTTGGTTTTCTATGGATTTTATTTCGAAAACACCTAAAACATTGCAGGCAAAAACACTTTCAGCCCCAAGAAACTTGTCCTTTTGTTCAAAAACCTCCAGCACTTCAATTGATAATGTTTCCAAGAGTTTGATGACCTGACCTCTCATCACACCTTCAACACATCCTGTTTTGAGACTTGGAGTAAACACTTTTCCGTTTTTCACCCAAAAAAGATTGGAGGAACTCAGTTCGCTAATGTTCCCTGAACAATCTCTTAACACTGCATCATCCCAATTGTTTCTTTTAGCTTCATTGCTCGCCAACACATATCCCAATGCACTAAGGGTTTTGCATCCTTCAAATGCAACATCTTGGGGTTTGAATGAGGAAAAACCAAGATATTCTTTTATGTAAGTTTTCGGTTTTTCAAAAGCAAATGCTTGAATCATCCATTCAAAATCTGATTCAAGTGATTGATAAGCTCCTTCACCTTTTCTCCAAACTTTTAGCTTCAGACGAAGAGTTTCTTGCCGATTTAAAAAGTCAGTTGTGATTTTGAGAAAATAATATTCAAAGTCCCGAAAATCCGTGAAAAACGTTTTAGGTTCAAAACCCAACAACTGAAAACCTTTCATCAATCGTTGAAAGTGACCTTTCAAAAATCGAATTTCTCCCTTGTTGATGATGATGGTTTCAAAAAGACCATCTGCAAAATCTAAGCCTCTGTTGCTATTTACAACATTTTCTTGGGTTTTTTCCCCATTCAAAATGGAAAAAACAGCTTTCAAGACCTGAAAAATGTTTTAATTTCCTCCACAATATAAGACAATTGATCTTCTTCCATCTCAGTATGAATCGGCAAAGACAATACCGTTTCTGAAAGTTTCTCAGCCACCGGAAAATCCCCTTTTGAATATCCCAAAAATGAATATCCCGGTTGAAGGTGTAAAGGAATTGGATAATAAACCATGCTGGGAATTCCTTTTTGATTGAGATGTTCTTTCAAAGCTTCTCGGGTTTTATTGCTTTCAAGTTTGACGGTGTATTGATGGAAAACATGACTTGAATAGGTCTCTCTTTTGGGCACAACAACAAAATCACCTAACTCACTGTCGTAAACAGCAGCAACTTGCTGCCTCCTGCTGTTGAAATCTTTCAAATTTTTTAGCTTCACGTTCAAAATGGCAGCCTGCAAGGTATCTAACCTTGAGTTCACTCCAATTTCATCGTGTTTGTATTTCACACTTTGTCCGTGATTGGCGATTGACCTTGCTTTTAAAGCCAAATGTTCATCATTGGTGAACATCGCCCCTCCATCGCCAAATGCACCTAAGTTTTTGGAAGGAAAAAATGAAGTACACCCCAAATTTCCCATTGTTCCTGAAAACTTTTTTTCCTGGTTGCTGAAAGTGTAAACCGACCCTAAGGCCTGCGCATTATCTTCAACCACCAACATTCCATGATCGTTGGCAAGTTTCAACAATTCTTCCATGGGTGCGCATTGTCCGAACAAATGCACCGGCATCAACAGATGAGCCTTTGA
>JBDNDT010000406.1:0-3009 GCA_046718985.1 Cytophagales bacterium | reverse complement strand
AGCAGCCCACAAAAACTCATCAGAGAAGTTTTGGTCTCCATATTCACCGGTCACCACATCCTCGGGGTTTTTGAATGGCACATTAGGATTTTTTCTTGCCCAGTTCCAAGCTTTTAAACCTGCTTTTAGACAAGAGTCTGCAAAACCCGGAAGTTCTTTTTCAAACTTCTTAAAGACCCTATGAGATTGAGCCATCACAGCAGCAAAATCAAGTGCTGCCGCCGTTCCTTTTCCAACGACTAATCTCTGGTCTGTGTGTTGATGAGGCATCACTTTTCCTTCAAAGTTGTGCGCCGTTAGTTTATGATAAAGAAAACCTTCATTTGGCTCTTGCATGGTCATCATCCAACGAATATTCCATAAAGTTTCATCTAAAAGGTCAGGAATTTTGTTCCCTGATTCCGGAATGTTGAGGTTCATGGTGTCGAAAAAAGTGGGGTAATGTTCATAAAGAGCTAGCAATGTGTAGGTAGAGATGCCTGAATTGACTACATATTTTCCATAATCTCCCGCATCATACCAGCCTTTTGGAGAGGAGATGATGGTTCCGCTTGGTCTCGATGAGGATGCAGCAGACTTATGAACCATCACTTTTGTGTCAGGATGACCCATTGGTCTGTGCCAAACACCTGCATATTTCTCCTCAAGCGATGTAGATGCTCGTTGATAGTAGAACTTTTTAATAGCAGCTTTACTAAGGTTGAAATGAACTTTTGGTTTGATGTCAAAATTGTAAGATCTTCCCAAACCTTCCACAAAAACAACATATTCGCCTTCTTTGTCAAAAGCAGTGAAGTCACCAACAGAAACATTTTCATTTGAATAATCCCAAACAGAAGGTGCTGAAAGTATTCCTTCGAACACTGTGCTTAGGTCATCAGCTTTTTTGATTGAAAATTTGAGATGAGCAGGAGGATTAACGACCACAAACAGTTTTTGAGCATTAGGATAAAAACCCACTTGATTCAATCTAATGTTAGGCGATAGAGGAAAAGGACTTGGGTCGCCGTTATCACTTCCTCCTTCACCGATTTTAAAGTCATCAAAATAAACAAGTCCTACAAAGTCTTCTTCATCAATAGGGTTGAAATAAAAATTGACGGATTTGATTTTTTTGATATCAACTGGCGAATTAACAGGAGTTTTTTGTTCAAACTTTTCTGTGAAATCAAAAACAAAGTCTTTTGTGATGTTATCACCTTCAATTTTTTGGATTATGGGCTTGCTGTTGGTGGCTTTTCCATTGATGTCAACTAACTCTATTTTCAAATTAAAATCCCCACTGCTTTTCACTTTGAGTGTGACTTTAGGGTTTGAACTGATGTCCATTGGTCTGGCAACAAAACTGAAATAATCATTAGCTTTCACATTTTGAGCACCAATTTTGAGCCTTTTGTTCACTTCATTGAGTTCAAACTTGCTGTTAGCTTTCCAAGATTCAGCCAAAAAGTTATCGTTGAAGTTGTCAGAAATTCCGGTTTGTGAAAAACAAGATGCAACATTAAAAAACAATAAAAACAAAGAAACTAAGCTAATAAGAGTAGTTGATGAAGAGGAGAAGATTTTTTTGTTTGCCATACAGTGAGAGGTAAGAATTTTGATTTGTGTGAGCAAATTACGATTATTTTGTTGAAGTTTGAACCAAAAGTGGGATGATATCAAACAAATTGGCGCATTATTCACAACAGAAAAATCATATTTCATGTTGATATAAAGCGATTTCGCCATTTTTCATTTCATAGATACTATCGCAGATTCTCAAAGTTGATTTTTTGTGTGCAATAATCAAAACGGTTAAACCGTCTTTGTTCAACTCTTCAATAGTGTCTAAAATACTTTCTTCGGTTTCTTTATCTAATGCACTGGTGGCTTCATCAAGAACCAAAAACTCACATTTAGAATAAAGCGCCCTTGCGATGGCTATTCTTTGTTTTTGTCCTCCTGAAATGGTGTTTCCCATTTCACCCAACAAGGTTTTTTCTTTATATGGAAGAGATTCAACAAAATCTAACAACTCTGCTTTTTGGATACAATTTTTTAAAAGCACTTGGTCAATTAAGTTTTCATCAAGTTCTAAACTGATATTTTGTGCAATGCTGCCATGGACAATGTAATAATCTTGGCGAACATAATTCGTGATTTTTCTCCAAGCATCTAAGTTTTCTGTGTTGATAGGATGCTTATCGCAGAAAACATTTCCAGTTTTAGGTTTAAGAAAACCTAGAATAATCTTCACTAAAGTTGATTTTCCGGCACCTGATGTTCCAATCAAACCAACAATCTCAGATTTTTTAATTTTAAGATTGATGTTTTTTAATACATCTTTATTAATGTCTGGATAAGAAAAACTTACATTTTCAAGCACAATTGCACTGTTTAAAGAAATTGTTGCTCCTGATTTTTGTTGAGATTCAACAGAAACAATATCTTTAAGACTGATTATTTCTTCATAAACAAAGCCACAAAAACTGTTGAGCCTAAGATAAGAATTCAAGATTCTGTTGATTGAGGGAAGAAGTCTGAAAGCACTACCTGCAAATGCAGTGATGAAAAAAGAAATTTGAGTTAAACTCAAAGCCATCACCATTGATGCTGAAAAAATGACTATGATTGAAAAGACCGCAATTATTTCAACAATTCTCGGTTGAACAGCATCATAAGTGTAATATTTGAACTGATATTTTATGTTTTCAGATTGGCTTTGATGAAAACGATTTAAATATAAATGCTCTTTGCTGTTGAGAACAATATCCACAAAACCAAATATCATTTCATCAGCAAATTGATTGTTGGATATTTTCTTTTGGTTAGACACTTCTTGAGCGTTCATCATTTTGTTTTTAAGTGTTCTATATGTAAAAATTGAGACCGGAATTAAAATCAGAATCAAAGAAACAGCTATTAAAGGACTCATGATTAAGACCGCTAAAGACAAAAGAACAATAATTAAAACCTCAGAAATGACATTCATGAATGGGTTCAACACATGTAAAACGAAAGTTTCAGGAA
>JBDNDT010000405.1:0-3010 GCA_046718985.1 Cytophagales bacterium | reverse complement strand
TTATTGCACATTGAATTCTTCTCAACAAGGTTTCATGTTTGTGATATCCCCCAATTATTCTTTTGAAAAAAGATGAAAGAAGTTAAATCATTTCAAACCCCTAGCGATTGGTTAGTAGGTTTAAAGGAGCATTGGCGTTCTGACATGGTGTCAGGTTTTTTGGTTTTCTTGATTGCTTTGCCATTGTGTTTGGGGATTTCAAAGGCTAGTGGCTTCCCTCCTATTGCCGGAATTTACACTGCCATCATTGGTGGTTTGCTGGTAAGTTTTTTGAGCGGTTCTTTTTTGACCATCAAAGGACCTGCAGCAGGTTTGATTGTGATTGCTTTGGGGGCAGTTGAAGAATTGGGTGGTGGTGATGCTTTTCTTGGATATAAGTTGACACTGGCTGTGATTGTGGTTTCAGGTTTGATTCAAATTATTTTTGGTATTTTGAAGAGTGGTGCTTTGAGCATTTTTTTTCCTGATGCTGCTGTGCATGGCATGTTGGCTTCAATTGGAATCATCATTGCCGCAAAACAAATTCATGTGATGTTGGGTGTTGCTCCCCATGCCAAAGAATCAATCGAATTGATGATGGAAATTCCAAACAGCATAAAACATTTTGACCCTAAATCTACCTTCATTGGTCTAGTGAGTATCATCATTTTATTCACCATTCCTAATCTGAAAAGCAAAGTTTTCAAATTGATTCCTGCTCCTTTGATAGTTTTGCTTGTTTCTGCACCTTTGGCTTTGATTTTCAATCTTGATGATAACCATCATTATGTGTTTGGAGGGAAAATCTATGAGATTTTCAGCGCAAAGGCTTTGGTTGATTTGCCTGATAGTTTCTGGTCGGGTATAGTTCACCCTGATTTCAGCCGGATTTCTTCTTTGGTGTCTATCAAATATATCATCATGTTTTCAATTGTCGGTTCAATTGAGTCCCTGTTGAGTTGCAAGGCGATTGACATACTTGACCCTTTCAAAAGAAAGTCAAATTACAACAAAGAGTTGATTGGAGTGGGTGTTGGGAACACTATAGCCGGTTTTGTGGGTGGTTTGCCTATGATTTCTGAGATTGTCAGGTCTTCTTCAAACATCAACAATGGGGCAAGAACTCGTTGGTCAAACTTCATGCATGCTTTGTTTTTATTGATTTTTGTGTTGTTTTTTACCCCTTTGGTTGAGATGATACCGAATGCTGCTTTGGCAGCTATGCTCATTTTCACAGGTTATCGTTTGGCATCTCCTAAAGAATTTGTTCAGATGTATAAAATTGGTCCTGAACAGTTTATCATTTTTGTTACCACATTGATAGTGACTTTGTCCACTGATTTGTTGATTGGTATCATTGCTGGGATTCTGATGAAAATATTGTTGCATAGCATTTTCGGACTCAACATCAAAGATGCTTTAAGAAAAGATTTAAAATTTGAAAATGATGAATCTGAAAATATCATCATCAAAATCGGAGAAAACGCTACATTTCTGAATTTCATTCAACTGCAAAAACAACTGCGAGAAGTTAAAATGAGCGCTATGGTTAAACTTGATTTCAAAGACACACTGTTAATTGACCATACATATATGTCAAACTTGCAACTGTTGATGGGTGATTTTGAAAATCAAGGTGGCAGATTAGAATTAATTAACACTGACCACTTGACACCCTATTCCAACCACCCCACCGCAGCGAGAAAAAAAATCAACAATTCAGTCTTCTCTGAAGTGAAAATAAGACTAAATCCAAGACAAGTTTCTTTGAAAGAATATGCCGAAAAACATAACCTGAGTTATGAAAGTGCCAGAAAAACGACCATCATCAAATATAACCTCACGCCATTTTCTCTAACCAAAAGAGCGGTGTTTGGAGAAAATATCATTTTAGGTGAAAATGAACGTTTTAAATTCTTTTTTGCTGATGTTTTCATTTCAGAAGGGGCAATGATGACCAAATCAGAATATAGTATCACTGTTCTTTATTTATCCAATTTGCAGAACATTACCATTCCTGATTTCAACTTAGAGCCTCAAAGATTCACTGACTTCATCAAATCAGTAGGGGGTTATCAAGACATCAACTTCCATGAACACCCTGAATTTTCAAGAAAATATTATCTCACAGGTGATGATGTGGATAAAATCAAATCCACTTTCACAGAGCAAGTTTTGGAATTTTTAGCTCAAAAAAGACCATTTTATGCTGAATCCAGAAACAACAATCTCCTTTTTTATATAGATTATCGTCTCACAGATGCTAGCGAATATGATAATATGCTTGCAGATGCAACAGATTTCTTAGACACTTTGGGTCAAAAAATTTCCAAGTATTAACATAATAATTTTGAAGAAGTGGAATTTCAGCTTATTAAATTTGAAGAGTCAAAAATTAAGTTGCATTATTTCTTTGTAAAATTTCATTAAAAGAAGTTAAAATCAGATATTTGCATCAGTGTTAGCAATCAACTTGTGAATAGTTATCTTTTGTCTTATAGAGATTGATTTTTGTTTGGTTTTTAAAACAAAACATTTAACAATCTAATTGAAGAAAAAAGTCTGAGTACTTTGAAAAAAGGTAAATTAAGTATTACGAAAAGCGATTTATGATTAGAAATTTTCTTTTTCACAGAGTGAACCCAAATAGAGAAATCATTTGGGATCCTATGGATGTTAAACTCTTTGAAAAATGCATAAAATTAATCTCTAAAACCTATCAAGTGATGCTGATTGAAGACCTCATTCAATCAGATATGAATCATTTTCGACAACAAATCGCTACAATCACATTTGATGACGGATATAAAGACAATATTGAGTTTGCCTTGCCCATACTAGAAAAATATAATTGCAAAGCTTCTTTTTATGTAGTGACCGATTGCATTGACCATAATGTTCCAACTTGGACAAATGCAATTGAACACTTATTCATAAAAACAAACTGCAAAAAAATTGATTTGAATTTTGATTTTCTTCCAATCAATCTAAAAACAAGATCAATTGACACTTTTGATCAAAAAATTAAAAT
>JBDNDT010000404.1:0-3043 GCA_046718985.1 Cytophagales bacterium | reverse complement strand
AACAAAGATCCGGAAGCACCTTTCTTCAAGGCTGCAGATTATGGCATTGTTGGTGATGCATTTGAAGTATTACCTAAACTTAATGAAGCATTCAAAGCAGCGATGGGGTAAAATTAAGTTCAAAGCCTTAGAAAACCGATTAAAATCCATAACGTTTTGAATTTTATCATGCATTACAACAGATTTTCTGTTCAATAGAATAGAAAATCTGTTTTTTTTTTGATAATTTGATTTTGAAATTGAAAGCAATTTTGTTTTGAATTTGCCCATCAAAACAAAATATGTTTAAGTACTACTCAACTCCTATTCTTGATTTAGAAATATTCAATTCGGCTATATTTCCAAACTCACACAAGATAATGAGTTATTTATTCAAATCCTGTTCATGAAAGCCTAACCAAGTATTTTAGAGAAACATTCTCTAAAATATCGGTTTAACTTTTATTGCACGGTATTTGTGTTGAATTCTTAAAAAGAGTTTTGAATCAAAAAAAAAAAGCACCACCATCAATGATTAAAATTTGAAGGTGGTGTTTATGTTTAGATTTGTGCAGCTTTGGTTGAAGCAGAATATTGAATTAATCTAGCTTCAAGATTCTCAGTTGATGGCACATCAAGTGCATCAAGATCCATCATAGTAGAAACCCACTCGTTGAAAACTTCCAACAAGGTAGTGTCGCTGTTAATCAGCGATAGCAAAGGCTGCACTTTCGAATCTTCGAGTTCATTGTAAAGATACAGCAAGAGGTCATTCAGCGTAGAAGTTGTGATCATAGGCAATCTTTCGTTCGTTAAGCAATTTACGTAGGTTTATCAATGCATACCTCATTCTGCCCAACGCCGTGTTGATGCTCACATCCGTGAAATCAGCAATTTCTTTGAAGCTCATGTCTGCAAAGTGCCTCATCAGCAACACCTGACGTTGTTCGAAAGGTAATTGCTTTATTAACGAGCGCAACAACTTCTTATTATCTTTTGCGATTTTTTCTGACTCAATATTTTTGGTCGAGAACCAAATTGAGTTTTCGATACCCAATCCTTCGTCCTCCCCTGTTTGTTTTTGGATAGGCAGTTTGCTTTCCCTTCTCACATGATCAATGCAAAGGTTGTGGGTGATTCTTAACAGCCAAGGCAAAAACTTGCCTTCCTCGTTATATTTACCTTTTCTGACTGTGTCAATTAATTTAACAAAGGTATCTTGGGCGATGTCTTCAGCGACTTCGCGGTTTTTAACAATAAGATAAGCTGTGGTGTAAACCTTAGACTTGTACCTTTTAAGAATTTCAGCAAACGCAACTTCGCTACCGCGCTCATATTTTGAAATGAGTTCGGCATCACTCAAAACAACTTTTTTCATTATTTTTTGAAAATTGGTTGAGTAAATCCGTATTCTATAGGCGAAAGATTTTGTTTTTGATACAAGAAAGAATACAAATGTAACCAAATAAATTACAAATTGGTTCTGAAAGATGGATTTTTTTCATACCAAATCAGTGAATTCTTAAAATTCATTATTTCACTTCATGGAGTTTGAGTTGAAGAGCAAATGAATAGTAATTCACTATCAAATTTATCATAGATCATAAAAACACTTGCATTCTGACTTTTAAACCTAAATTGCTTTTAGAAATCTTTCAAGATTCTCAATTATTCCAATTCCTATCAGTTTGCATATACAATACCCTCGAAGAGTTAATTATCAACTCGACGATTACGTTATAGAGAAGATTGGGTTCAAATGGCTTTCAATTTTTTATGAGGGCTAATTGTTAAGTGAAAGTTATCAGAATATTTATGGAAGTAAATTCTTTGAAAAAATCAATTTTAAACAAAAAATTCAAATGCTAGAGCTTTATTAACGTTTGTTGTATAAGAAATACAAATAGAAGCATCTTACTTATCCTGAATTAATTTTCAGCAAAACACGATTGATTATTATCAAATTAGAATCCACACTCTAAATTAATCATAACAAAACCAAAAACATCCTAAAAATCAATATTGCTCTTGAAGCACCCCAACATATTCTTCAACTGCTTCTTTGATGTGGTTGAAGGTTGATGTCAAAATTTCTTCATTCTCTTCCAACAAAGTCACCCTGAACCCTTCAAGTTCTGAGCAAAAAGAAGAAATAGGCACAACACATACACCTTTTGCCCCTAAGAGATAATAAACAAACCTTTTGTCAAGAGGCATATTTGGGTCATCAACCCATTTTTCAACCATTTTCTCAATTTCAGGATGGTCGATTCTTAGTTTTTGACCTTTTTTCAACACTCCTTTTTTGAAAATGATGGTGTTATAAAAAGCTCCGAAAGTTTCATTGAAGGTCAATGCCGGCACTTGTCCAAGAATCTGAGCAATCACTTTGCTTCTCTTTCCGATTTTTTCGTTTTGCTCAATTCTGTAAGACTTGAATCTTTCATCACCTAAAATTCTTGGAATTGCCAATTGAGGAAGTTTGGTCGAACATACTTCAATCATTTTAGCATTTTCAAGCGCTGAACAAAATCTAGAAAATTCAGGATCAATTTCTCTATTATAAAACTCCATCCAACCACAACGACTTCCCGGCCATGGCAATTCTTTTGAAATTCCTTTCATGGCAATTCCGGGAACATCATCAATCACCTCTGCTAATGAAACGGCTTTTGAACCATTATAAGTGATGTTGAGATAAATCTCATCGCTGATGAGGAACAACTTGAATTCTTTTGCAATTTCGACAATTCGCTTCAAGGTTTCATAAGGATAAACCATCCCTGTTGGGTTGTCAGGATTGATAATCAAAACAGCCACCACATTGGGGTTATATTTCACTTTCATGTAAAGATCGTCCAAATCAGGATACCAATGGTTGTTTGGATCCAACTTATATGTCAATGGTTGATGATTAGCATGAGCAGCTTCGGCAGATGAATGCGTAGAATAAGCCGGTGAAGGCCCAATTACACGGGCCGTATGGGTCAAATATTGGTAAACCTTAGCAATAGCATCACCCAAACCGTTGAAAAACAAAATATCTTCAGAGCTGATTTGCACC
>JBDNDT010000403.1:0-3045 GCA_046718985.1 Cytophagales bacterium | reverse complement strand
GAACAATGTCTGATGGATTATAACCTCTATTTGAACCCGGTTCGGGCAGGTTCATAGCCTTCAATGCATCTGTTACTTCTGTTTTATCTATAAATCGTTTCAGTAAACTTAAACCTCCAAATGGGGTGATCTTTTTTTCTGAATACTCAATCGGCAAATTAACCTTTTTGGTGTTCATTATAAACAACTTATTTTCCTCAAAAATAAACACTTATAACAATTATTGTTGGGCTATTGAATAATTCAGGTTCAATGGCTTTACAACATTAAAGGAAAATCCTTTTATGAAGGTTGGTTACGCCGTACAAATGATTTTTTTTTTCAAGAAACGGCAAAGCCATAACCGCTTTAGCCTTACTTATACTAATAGCTTGGGTAGTTTGGTATATGTCTAAAAACAAAGCAAAAAACTGGAAGAAACTAAAAAGACGATGGAATTAGAAAACAGACATGTGGGATATATTTTGAACATACTATTCGCAGTGTGGGCATTATCTGCATGTGTTGTATTGCCTCCTTTGTTGAGAAATAGGGCAATGGTATTGGATGGTAAGAGGTCAAGAAAAAGAAAAAGGTTTAGCGATTACGACACACAATATTTACAATTTAAAAACAAACCACATGAAGCGATATTGTTTCTTCTAAACAAAAAAGAAGGTGTTGCGATAGATGCTTTGTATCATCCGGAAGTTGGATATATAGATATAGTTTGGGGTGATGAAACCTATGGTTTAGAACACATAGTAACAAAGCATGGCAAAGAATTTGCACAAATGCTAGCAAATCTTCCAAATATTATAGAGGAACTTGATTTGGTAGAAGTAAACAAAGATAAAATATTATTACAAAGCGAATACTATAAGGTTTTGATAGTAACTAATTTTCAAGATAATAAAAGGAACTGGTTATTGAGCGCTTATGATATTACTCTTAAAGAAAATGAAAAGTGGAAGCTAGGTAGTTGGACGGCAATCGACAAGTCGAACATCATCTCCTCCCCTATACCATTTAAAGAGCAGGGTACGTATGCAAACTCTCGCTTCCGATGCAAAGATAACAAACATCATACCAAAAAAACAACTGGCCCATGTCTGACAACTTAATACCTCAAAAGCCATTTTATGGCGTTACCAACGATTTAATCTTGTCTTTATTGCTGCAAGGTGAGTGTGTAGGCTATGAACAACTTGAGGTGGGCCATTCCTCGGTTGTTCACCTCACGCCACCCTTACAAAGTAAATACGCTTTGATGGTAGTAGAGGCAGACCCTACAAGTACGGCATTAGACAAAGTAGTAAGATTTACCGAGGCCGAAAACCAAGCCCCAACGGATGTATTAGGAATCCCACTCGGAGACCTTGGTATATACGAATCAAAAGGCAAGGGCAACATGGAGTGTTTTGGAATAATCGGTATTGAAGTAGGGAAAATACATAAGTTGAACATTCAATATTTTGCATAAGATGGGATTGAACAACATAAAGAGATTAGAGATAACCAAGCGTGGTGAAGGAGGTTCAGGTGGTGATGACAAATTCACCAGCGATTTTGTCGTATCGCTCACCGGTGGTAAAACTTTTGGCAAATATTGGCAAACACTATTGCACTATCATAAGTAATGCAGACACGGGCAAGATGGCTTTGTTGGTTTAAAGCATGAACCCGGAAGTAATCAAAGAAGCCATTGAAAAGCTAGGCAATCATGCACATTTGAAGCATATTTGTTCTGACATGTGTCCAATGTTAAAGAAAATATGTAGTGAATTATATCCACAAGCCAAATTGTCGGTAGCCAAGTTCCATGTCATCAAACAGGTCATAGATGCTCTACAGGCTGTGCGCATTCAGGCCAAGAACCAACTGAAAAACCAAGAAACAAGGAACGAAATCACTTCCCATGGCTGGTCTAAGCTCGAGTTATTAGAGAAAGACAGGTGTCTGATTATGAAGCAATCATACCAATGGACAGATGAAAAAAGGCAAATAAACAAGCTCTTGTTTCAACATTTTCCAAGCCTTGAAAAAGCGTACTAATTGGTAGAGAAATTCAGACAATGGTATGTCAAAAGCAGCAACAAACACCCTGTCTGGTGGCTAGAAAAAACATTAGGCGATTGGATTCAACAGGTGGAACAAGCTAAATCCCTCAATTCAAATACAAAAAAAAACTAGACCATAAGCACGAAACCGAAATCATCAACTATTTTGAAAAGGGTCACACCAACGCAAAGGCAGAAAATCTAAATGCAAAAATACAACGCTTTATCATAGGCAGTCATGGGCTTAGAAACAAAGACTTCTTCTACTACAGTCTCCAAGTCTATTTTACCTAGCACCTCAAAAAATAAATTGACACAACTGGTTAACAACCAATAGAAAACGAACAAAATGAAAAAACTCATCCTAAGCCTGTTAGTGTTCATGGCTTTGGCATCGTTCCAATGCCGAAGAACACAAATTCACCAAGTGACATTTAGAGACACTCTAACTTTTGTCACCAACCAGGTGAAGGTGGACACCGTGCAACACATAGAAAGTATTCGCAAAGACACCTTAGTGATTGCCAAAGAAAACATGGTCACAAAAGTGTTTATACATAGAGACAGCGTGCATGTCTTCACCCATGTGAAGCCAAAAATTGAAACCAAAATCGTGGAAAGAAAAGTTTCCGTTCCATGCCCGGAAAAGACCCATTGGCAAAATTTCAAAGATTATTGGTGGGTGTTGGTGTTGGCAGTAAACTTTGGCTTTTTGTTGTTTGCCTTGGTGTTTAGGAAAAAGTGAACCATACCTATTTTTCAAATGTTCGTATATTTGAGGAAAAAGCAATATATATGAAAAAAACATTCATCATAGAAGTAAATGATCCAAACACAATTTCATTGCTAAAAAATCTTGAGAAGTCTAAGTTAATTAACATAAAGAGAAGTTATCAAATAGACAAAGACTATAAAGAAATGATTGAAAAAAGAAAATCAAATCCGGTTGAAATGTCTATGGATGAGATTGTGAATGAATGCAAAATTGTGAGGCAAAAGAACTATG
>JBDNDT010000402.1:0-3070 GCA_046718985.1 Cytophagales bacterium | reverse complement strand
CAACCCGCCTAATGGCGGCCGTGCTTTCGGGGCTCGCTCTTTTTTGTTCCGCTACGCTACACAAAAAAGGAGCTCAAACAAACCCCTCAATCACTGTTGCGAATGAGGTGCAAACCCAAATTAATCATTACTCCTTATTTTGTTAGCTTTGAAATCAATTCCTCAACACCTTCAGTAGCTG
The DNA here is from genome assembly GCA_046718985.1 of Cytophagales bacterium. Classification (GTDB taxonomy): domain Bacteria; phylum Bacteroidota; class Bacteroidia; order Cytophagales; family UBA9547; genus JBDNDT01. Next base: position 2,889 of record JBDNDT010000402.1, on the reverse strand, counting down.
AGCCTTTGATGAATTCAACATCTCCAAAATTTAAACCAGGATTTTGCTTATCTATTAAAAATTTCACAGCATCATAAGGAACTTCATGAACCAAGCCTGCTGCCGGATAAACTTGTAAGGAAGTTCCTATCACCACAAAAATATCAGCATTTCGGGTCAATTTCATTGCTTTTTCAAACATTGGAACAGCTTCGCCAAACCAAACAATGTTTGGCCTGAGTTGAAAACCTTTTTCGCATAAATCGCCCATTTTCAGACCATCTACTGGGTAAGGATAAATCAAATCATCAAATTTGCTGCTTTTGCATTCAGTCAGTTTGCCATGCAAATGCAAGACCTTAGATGAACCAGCTTTCTCATGCAAATCGTCCACATTTTGGGTAATGATTTGAACATCAAAAAATTGTTCTAACTGTTTCAAACCCAAATGGGCTTTGTTAGGTTCGGCATTTTTGCCCTGAGAAAACCTCATATTATAAAAATCAAGAACCAATTGAGGATTCTTTTGCCAACCTGCAAAAGAAGCGACTTCCATCACATCAAAGCCTTCCCAAAGTCCATCACTGTCTCTGAAAGTCTTCAAACCACTCTCGGCACTGATACCGGCACCTGTGAGCACAACTAATTTTTGCATAACTAAGAAATGTACAACAAAATGATTCCCTAAATGAAATAAAAACCTAAACAAACTCCAAAAAATCAAAAACCTAGTTTACATTTTTTTTGTTTTCTAAAACCAAAATCATACCTTTGCAAGTGGTGTATTCTTCAATTATCTGTGAAAATTTCTTTTAAACAGCTAAATTATTTTTTAACAAGCACAATGCTTGTTGTGATGATGCTGTTTGCCCTCGTCAATTGTAAAAAAAAGAATCCCACAAGCACAAATCCGGGTGGAAATAGCACAAAAACTGGGTCTGCATACAAAAAAGGTGGATTTGAATTAGAAGAATTCAAAGGTCAACCAATATGTCCGGGTCTGGTTTACATTGAAGGTGGAAAAGCGACTTTAGGAGTTGTGAAAGAAGATTTTTTATATGACAATGACAATATTGAAAGAACAATCACAGTGCCTTCATTTTATATGGATGAAACCGAAGTGGCTAATGTTCACTGGCAGGAATATTTATTTTATGTGAAAATTGACTCTACAGAAGAATCATATTTGGCAGCACTTCCTGACACAACGGTTTGGGCTCGTGCTTTATCATATAATGATGCTTATGTTGATTATTATTTCAGATATCCGGGTTTCAGATTTTATCCCGTTGTTGGCGTTAGCTGGAAACAAGTGATTAGTTTTTGCGAATGGAGAACATCAGTTGTTCAAAAAGTTTTAAACGGAGAAAAGTTAATCAGACCCAGAGGAGCAGGTCCTACTTTCACTTTTGGTGATACCATCAAAAACCGTTACAAACCTGAAAATTTCGAAGACAAAACCAATAAAACCATTCCTGATTATCGTTTACCGACAGAAGATGAATGGGAATATGCAGCTCTTGCCATCATTGATGTGTGGAACAGAGATGAAGGATCTCAAAAAAGATTATATCCATGGGATGGACATTCTTTGAGAAACCCACATAACAAGAAAAGGGGTGTGTTTTTGGCCAACTTCAAAAGAGGCAGAGGTGATTATGCAGGCATAGCCGGAATGATGAATGATGGCGCAATCATAACAGATTATGTTTATGCTTATCCTCCCAATGATTTTGGTTTATATAACATGGCAGGCAATGTGAATGAGTGGGTTTATGATAAATATAAGCCAAGAATAACCGAAAAGTTCGTTTTGTCAGAAGAAGATTTGGAAGCAGGAAATAATAATGATGACGAAGATGAATATACTTTGTTAGGGGCAAACGTCAGGGTTTATAAAGGTGGTTCTTGGAAAGATATTGCATTTTGGTTAGCACCGGGAGCAAGAAGATTTCTCGAAGAAGATTCTAGCACAGCAACCATAGGTTTCAGATGCGCTATGGACAAATTGGGTGAAAAAGGGAAATGACAAGCGATTACAATGACAAAATTGCCATCATTGTGGCCGGAGGAAGCGGAAAAAGAATGGCTTCCCAAATCCCCAAACAATTTCTTCCCATCAATAATTTGCCCATCATTTTTCACACTATAAAAAAATTTCAACAAGCAAGTTGTTCCATAATCCTCGTCTTGCCTAAAGAACACATCAACACATTTGAAAATCTTGCACAAGAGTATGATTTCAACCTCCAAAACATTTTGATTTCTGAAGGTGGAAATGAAAGATATGATTCAGTAAAAAACGGACTTTCAAAAATCAACTCAGATTTTAAGGGAAATGTTGCTGTTCACGATGCCGTGAGACCCTTAATCAACTCTGAGAAAATCACAAAGCTCTTCAAGATTTGTGAAGATAAAAAAGCAGTTATCCCTGTAGTAAAACTAAAAGACAGCATTAGACAGCTAAGTGGTGAAAAAAGCCGACATGTGAACAGGGAAGATTTCGTGATTGTTCAAACACCACAAATCTTTGAATTTTCAATTTTGAAAAAAGCCTATTCATCCGAAATCCCTACACAAACCACAGATGATGCAGGTCTGGTTGAGAGAATCGGGCAAGAAATCTTCTTGGCAGAAGGTGATTTTCAGAATTTAAAAATCACCACCCCCGAAGATTTGGATTTAGCAGAAGTATTAATCAAAAAGATTTAATACTCATCTTCATTGAAGAAGAAATCGTCTTTGCTAGGATAATCAGGCCAAATTTCCTCAATGCTCTCATAAGGTTGTCCGTCGTCTTCAAGCTCTTGCAAGTTCTCAACAACTTCCAAAGGTGCACCTGAACGAACAGCAAAATCAATCAATTCGTCTTTGGTCGCAGGCCATGGCGCATCTTCAAGATACGAGGCC
>JBDNDT010000401.1:0-3073 GCA_046718985.1 Cytophagales bacterium | reverse complement strand
AGGATGCCCTATGGCACAAGACAAATTGGTAGGAAACATTGATAGCCAAGACATTGTGGAACAATTCAAGGAGTTTGTGAACATTGATTGGGAATATTTTCAACAGGCGATGTTGAAGGCAAATGAGGTTTTTAGGTGAGAGTTTGTTTCTCAAATGTTAGGAAAGCTTAAAAAAACCCGTCTTTAAAATAGAGCAATTTTCAAAATAATTGCACTTCAAAATTTCCAATTGAGTGGTTTTATTTTTGTAAATAGAAAACTAAGGCAATGATTCTTTAGCAATTCTCGAATTATTTATTTTTTTTTGCAATATATGCTTTGGTATGGATTTATAATTGATGTTTTCAAGACAGCCAACTTCAACTTGGCAGTTAAATACATGTTCTATTTCATGATTTATGTCTTTGCAGTGATTGCCTTTCAAAGATATGTTTATGATATAGATTTCTTTGTGCCCTATTTTGCCATGTATATGATGGGTTATGTGATTATCATTTTGTTTTATTTCAGGTTGAACAATTCATATTATCGTTGGTATGAGGGGAAAAAATACATGACTTATCTTTCATCAAATGCAGAAACGTTTTTGATAAAAATATTATCATATTTATTGAAGTCTGATGCAGAAAACAGGCAATATTTTTTTCAAATGATTGATAACTATATGAAAGCCTGCAAAAACCATTTGAGAGGCAACCCCAACACTGAATCACTGATTGAAGTTTTTCCGGGCTTCAGAAGAAGCATCAAAGAAAACTCACATTACCCAAATGCAATCATGGCATTGGTAGAAAAAAAAGTGGTGGAGCTTTATAAGAATCAATATATCACCAGAGTTGAATATTTGGAAATTAGCAAACATATTGACCGTTCAAACATTTATCTTGATAATTGTGACACTATAAGAACCACCAAAACCACAAAATCTTATGTGAACCATATCAGGATATTTTTGGCTATTTATTCACTTTTCTTGCCATTCGCCTTTTCAGATAATATGCTGGCTGTGAGGCAATGAGCGAAGAAGTAGAAAATCCTTTTGGATTTGACAAAAATGACCTTCCGTTAGAAGAGATTTACAAGGACACACAATTGATTTTGAACCAAGTTAAGCATAATCCAAAATGAGTAGAAAATCCATATGGTTTGCCGTTTTTTTCGATTTTCACAGAACCAAAACCTTGAGAACATTGCTTTTGAGCATGTTGATAGCGGGCGTGTATGCCTTTGTTTGTGATTATCTTGAAGAACATATTTTTCACATAGATTTCAGACCACCCACTTACATCTATTCGATTTTAGGCATTGTTTTAGGTCTTTTGTTGGTTTTCAGAACCAACACTGCTTATGACAGGTGGTGGGAAGGCAGAAAATTACTAAGCAAATTGGGCTATAACTGGAAAAACCTAGCCATCAAAATCAATTCTTTCTTGCCGGACGATGATTCGAAGAACAGAGATTTTTTTTATAAAATGATTTATAACCACGCAGTTTCATTGAAAGAACATTTGAGAGAAGGTGTGAAATATGACCAACTTGAAGAAGTTGAAGAAGGATTCATCGAATCTTTGAAAGCTAAAGAAATTTATCATTTGCCCACTTATTTCTTGACGCTCATCAGCGACAGAATCACAAAACTATACAGGGAAAAGACAGTAACAGATATGCAGTTTTTGGAGTTGAGCAAGCATATTGACGATGCCAATGAAGTGATTAGCAGTTGTGAGAGAATACATACCACCCCTATCCCATTTTCTTATGCCATACATTTGAAAAAGTTTTTGTTTGTTTTCATGCTCATTCTTCCTTTTGGTTTCATTCATGACTTGGGACCTTGGAGCATTGCCATTGTGATGTTGATTTTTTATGCCATGGTGGGTCTTGATGTGATTGGAGAAGAAATTGAAGATCCATTTGGTCAAGATGAAAATGATTTGCCATTTGACGGCATTTGCAAATCTTTGAAAAAATCAGTTCGTGAAATCTTAAAAATTGCTTGATGATGAAATTTTCTTTTTTCAACACATTAGTAGGATGCATCTTTTTGGGGCTAATGGCTTCATGCAGCAATCCCTTAGACAAAAAATATAACCGTGAAACGGTTGAAGCCGATTTCAAAAGGTTGGTTGATCTTGAAAAAATTGACAGTTCAGACGCTTCGTTGATGACTGAATTCATGATTAAACATGAATTGATTGACCCTTCAATCATTGAATATGGTGCTAGTTACAGAGATATTTTGGAAGAGGCAAAAAAATATCATCAAAGATTGGAAAAATATGCTGAGATAGATTTTGATGAAAAAGAAAACAAAAGAGTGACCGAAGAAATCAGAAAATCGCTGAGATTTGTGGTCGTTGACAGTGCAAAAACTTATGAAAACAACAACTTGAAAGTGAACTTACTTATTGAAAACACTTCAAATAAAACCGTTAAAGCGATGAAGTGTTACATCAAAGTGAAAGATATTTTCGGAAAAGTGATCGTTTCTGTGCCTTACAGCAACTATAATGTCTTGAGACCCGGAGAAATTGATGACGAACATTTGACTTTAAATCTGAATCCAAACAAAAGCAATCAAATCATTTCTGTTGATGACCCAAAAGTATTGAAATTAGATTGGCAACCCATGGCAATCTTGTTTGAAGACGATTCAATGCTTGAAGTTTCAAACCACAAGAACATCAAAGATGAGCACGAGGTGCAAACAGGTGAAAATCACGGTAATCACAAACACAAAAAACACAAAGAACACGAGAAACATTAATATTAATTATGCGTTAAATCAATTGCTATCTTTCTTTTTGTTTTTTTAACAACCCATACTGTTTTTATCATGTTCTCATATAAGCTAATCAAAGTTGTTGATTTTCAGAAATTAAACCAAAAAATCTCTGGTTTAGAAAATCAGATTAAACTGGCTACCAATTTTGTCAAAGAAATTGAAAAAGGAAATATTGATGTTGAATATGAGTCAGTTGACACAAACACTAATCAAGATTTGCTGGCTGAGAGCTTGCTAAGCATGAGAAGCCAAATGAAAAGATTGGCAGAGCAAGAGAGAGAAAGAAAT
>JBDNDT010000400.1:0-3094 GCA_046718985.1 Cytophagales bacterium | reverse complement strand
ATCTGGTGCTTATGCCCAATATGGCGAAAACCCAAGATTGCAAGAAAATGCTGCAAACTTGAACCAAAACAAACTTAGTGCGGGTCATGTTTTCGGTTACTTAACAGCCACAAAAGGTAATTGGAGCATGGGTCCGGGTTATGACCTCTTGACAGGTAACGAAACCAGACATACGCAAGCTGCATCAGGAGCAGTTAGTTCTGCGGTCATTGGTTCTCAAAACAACCAATTTGACCCTCTGTATGGAACACCGCATAGATGGTGGGGTTTAATGGATTTCTTTTATGTTGGAACAGGAGCACCAGCAGCAGGTCTGGCTGACTATTATTGGAGAATCAAATATACCAAACCCAAATGGAGCATTTTCACAGACATTCATCACTTCACTTCCGCAAACAAAGATGTCTATTATATGAAAAACGGTGAAACAGAATTCAAAAAACTTTCCAAAACTTATGGTCAAGAGTTTGATTTCATCTTGAATTATCAAGCCAATAGGTTCACCAATGTTGAAATGGGCTATTGTTTCTTCTTGAACACTGAAACAATGGCTGTTGCTAAAAACATAAACCCGACAAGTGTTGGACCTTTCCAACAATGGGGTTACATCATGTTGACTTTCAAACCTGATTTCATGTTCCAAAAACCGGCACCATTAAACTGATTTTTAACATCTTAAATTCCGAAGAAATGAAAAATTCCAAAAAAAATACAAAAATCCAATCATCAGTTTCAAGCTTGGCTTTTTTGATGATTTTGCTCTTTATTCTAAACAAAAATGTTTTGGCACAGGGGGAGCCTATAAGACTAGGGTTTATACCCTTAACGGACTGCGCATCTTTGGTGATAGCAAAAGAGAAAGGATTCTTCCAGAAATATGGAGTTAATGTGGTGCTCTCAAAAGAGGCTTCTTGGGCAAATGTGAGAGATAAAATCCTAACAGGTGAACTTGACGGCGCTCATTGTTTGTTCGGTATGCCCTTTAGCGTTTACACAGGCGTGGGAGGAAAAGCAGGATCTGAAATGAGGATTGCAATGATGCTCAATAACAATGGTCAAGCCATCACACTCACAAAAGATCTTTGTGGTGTGGTCGGGCTTCGCGATTATGCCAAATTCAAAGACGGTGTAAAAACCATCAATTCCAAAAAAGGAAAGGTCACCATGGCAATGACCTTTCCGGGAGGAACGCATGACATTTGGCTCAGAGTGCTTTTGGCAAACATGGGTGTTGACCAATCCAAAACCAACATCATCACCATCCCTCCGCCACAAATGGTGGCCAACATGAGGGTGGATAACATGGAGGTGTTCAGCGTTGGCGAACCTTGGAATGGTGTCGCAGTGGCAACAAACGTAGGTTTCACTTTCTGTAGCTCTCAAGACATTTGGAATCATCACCCTGAAAAAGCTCTTGTTGTCAACAAAACATTTTCAGAAAAAAGAAGAGATGACCTTAAAAAAGTGATGAAAGCAATCATTGAAGCTTCTCAGTATATTGACAATCCTAAAAACAAAAAAGAAGTTGCTTCAATCATAGCAGATTCTCGATATGTGAACGCCAAAGCTCAAGTATCTGTATTAGAAGCCCGTTTAAATGGCAAATATGACATGGGTTGCGATATGGGTGTAGTGAACTACAAAGACAACTACATGTTTTTTCATAACGGTGGAAAAGTGAACATGCCCAGAAAAGTACATGGAATATGGTTCATGGCGCAGTATGTAAGATTTGGATATTTGAAAGAAATGCCGACTGATTTCAAGAAAATTGCTGATGAAATCATCATGGATGATCTTTATGCAGAAGTTGCCAAAGAACTGAATGTTCCATTGCCGGATGATGATAATAAACCCTTCACCGTCACGATGGACAAGATTCCTTTCGACCCAAATAACATCGCTGATTATCTCAAAAACGTGAAGAAATAATGAGCTTTGAAAAATGACAATGGTTCAAGATTCGGCAATTGCTTGCCGAATCTTGATTAAATGCGGCTTTGACCGAAAAAAACTATCACAAAAACAAAAACCGTGTCACTGACACAAAAACTATTAACACAATGATAAAAATCGCCAAATCAACCAAAATCATGCTCTTGAAAATAGCACCCATCGGCTATTTCTTCGGTAGCATCACTGTTCTTTATCTGATATGGCTTTCCATTTCAGTATTCACAAAAGGAGACATACCTTATCCATTGGCTTCAATGGAACAAGGTTATGAATTGTTTTTCCTTGAAAACCCGTTTTATGATAACCCCGATGACCCGGGTTATAAAGGAATTCTTACACAACTTTTAAGTTCTTTGGGACGTGTGATGACTGGGTTTTTCCTTGGTTCAATTGTTGCCATTCCGCTTGGCTTCATGATGGGTAGCAGCCAAGTGGGCATGAACCTCATCAATCCTTTAGTTCAAATTTTGAAACCCGTTTCTCCTTTGGCTTGGTTTCCCTTGGGTATGATTGCCCTTAAATCAGCTGCCGGAGCTACTGTTTTCATGATTTTCATCACTTGTCTATGGCCAACCCTAATCAATACGGCATTTGGTGTGGCTTCTCTTCCGAACGACCATAAAAACGTGAGTAAAGCTTTTGGTTTCTCTCGTTGGGATTACATCACTAAAATTGTCATCCCCTACTCTCTCTCTCACATTTTCACAGGCTTGAGACTCAGCATCGGTGTGGCTTGGATGGTGATTGTAGCCGGCGAAATGCTATCTGGTGGTCTAGGAATTGGTTTCTTTGTTTGGGACAGCTACAATGGCGGAAGCTTGGAAAGAGTGCTATTAGCTATTCTCATCATCGGAATGGTTGGCATTGCCCTAGACAAAACCTTCAGCGCATTTCAAAAGAAATTCAGCTTTGCTTAATCATTTTCTAACATTCTAAATTTGAAACATCATGGAACAGATTTTAACCAAAAAAGAAGCAGAAAAAAAACTAATCCAAGAAACTCCTTCTGACACCAGCATCTTGGTAAACAATATTTCAGTCACTTTCGAAACAAAAAGCGGAGATGATTACACTGCCATTAAGGACATTGACCTAGAAATCAAAAAAGGCGAAATCGTCTGCTTGATTGGTCACTCGG
>JBDNDT010000040.1:0-10843 GCA_046718985.1 Cytophagales bacterium | reverse complement strand
TCCAACTCATCACAAAAAGCAATTTTATCTTTTGTGGTTTTTTGCTGCTTTTCTTCTTCAACTTTTTGCTCTTCTCTTTTTTTGTTGAAAAACCTGTCACAAGCGTTTTTAAAACGATTATAAACTTCGTTGCTTTTTTTGTTAGGTACAGCACCAATCTCTTTCCATTTTCTTTGTAGAGATTTGATTTCGTTTAACACCTTTTCGTCAATTTCACCTTTTTCCCAAAGCTGTTCTGCAATTTCACAAAGTTGGATTTTTTGAGCGAGATTTTCGTTTCTTTCCTTATCAATCACCTTGAAAAAGGTTCTTTTGTTGTTAAAAAACGTTTTGAAAATTGCCCAGAACCTTTTGTTATAATCTTTAGATTTTTCTTTAGATAAGAAGCCTGCATTCTTCCACTTTTCGCGATAGGCTAGCAATTTGTCAGTTATTCTATTCCACTCTTCTAATGAGTTTGATTCAAAAGTGACATACTGTTCCAATTCTTTCAAAATCATATCTTTCTTAGCCAAGTTAGCCTCATAAATCTTGTTCTGATTTTCTATGAAGGTTTTCTTTAAATCATAAATTTTATCAGAAGCTGTTTTGAACCTTTGCCAAATTTCTTCTTGTTTTTCTTTAGGAACTGGACCTGTGTTTTTGAATTCAACATGCAACTCGTTGAGTTCTTTTAATGCTTGATTGATTGATGTAGAATTAGCCAGTTTTTCAGCTTTTTCGCACAATTCAACTTTGTGCTCTAAGTTCTTTTTTCTGTCAAGTTCCTTTAATTCATAGTAAATGCTTCTCTTATTGTAATACTGACTTAGAAGAGCTGCATAGTTTTTATATAAATCTTTGTCTTTATCATTAGGAACATTTCCTATTTTTTTCCACTCATCTTGAATCTCTTTAACTTGCTTAATGCTGTTTTCAGTCTCTTCAGAGTTGATGAATTGTCTTAGTTTTTCCAAAAGTTCAAGTTTCTTTTTGAAATTATCCTCCTTTTGTTTATTCAATTCATTGATAAAGGTGGTGTGTTTGATTTTGATGTTTTTAAAGCAACTTTCAATTTCTTCAAATTCTTTGTCGATAAATTGAAAATCATTGGGATCGCCGCCCTCAGAGATGAATTTTTCTAAAGCCTCACTTTTTTCGTTATCGTGGATTTCTTGAAAAGCTTCTTTAATTTTTTTTGATTCGCTATAAGAATTTGGAGTGAACTCCTTCAAAAGTGTATTGATTGAATCACGTAACTGTTTTCTTGTGAAGGTAGAATAATCAATCTCCTCAACAATCAAGTCATCATCATGATCTGTACTTATGTTGTTATCAACCAAGTCTTCACCAGTTTGAGCAGTCTCTTGTGCTTCTACTGATCTGAACAATTTCCAAAAAGCTTTCATAATATTACAAAGCTAACACGAACCAAAACACAAATTTTGCTCAAAATTTTCAAAAATACTAACGTTTTTAATTTAATCTAGGGTCAGGTGGATAATTAGACATCAATTTGTATTCACCACCCAATTCAATTAAAAGGTTTTTCCACAATTTATCCACAGATGTTTCAAATAAAAAATTGCAATCAACATGACAAACTATCCAAGAATTTGATTCAATTTCAGCTTCAAGTTGACCAGGACTCCAGCCTGAATATCCCAAAAAGTATCTTACATATTTTGTGTCAAAATATACTTGAGTTTTTATGGCCGCTTGATAATCTCCCCCCCAATAATATCCATCAGTGATTTCCTCTCCTCCAAGGTATTTCTCAAATTTGTGAATAAAATGCAATGTATTGGTTTCAACAGGGCCACCTTCAAACAAGATTTCTTCTCGCACATCATTTTCTGCCAATACGTCGTTTAAAAATAATTCAGTTTTTTTGTTGAGTATGTATCCAAAGCTTCCTTCATTTGAATGGCTGCAAATCAAAACTACTGATCTGAAAAAGCCTTCATCTTTTAAAAAGGGCATTGAGATAAGAACTGCCCCTTTTTTTATGGTATCTATTTTTTGAATCTTCTTTTGCATCACACAAATACAATGATTTCATTTTGAAAAAACAACCCATTGTTCAAAATCTTATCAATCTCCTTTAAATCTGCAATACTAATATGGTTTTTTCAATTTAAAATTTAACCATTTCAAGCTAATTGTTATGAAATTGTTAATAATCTTCATTGTATTTTTATTATTCTGATATTTGGGTTTATAATTGCAAAATATTCGTTTAATCATGAGGAGCTTTTTTTTAATTTCGACTTTTTTAGTAATGTCCTTAGGGTTTTCCCAAAACCCTGATCAGAAGGTTGGTGTAGGTTTGAATGTAGGTTTGAGAGAATACAATGGTGACCTGGGAAACGGCTATTTTAATTTTAACACAACATATCCCTCAATTGGTGTTTGGGGAGGGTATTATGTGAATAAATTCTTTGATGCCAAAGTAAACTTAAATTATGGCTTTTTCGGTTTTGAAAACCAAAAGTTAAAAGACCGTGCACTTTCAGTGCCGAGAGATACGGTCTTCGGTGCTAATTTTTCAGCAAACATGTTCAATGCAATGTTATTGGGAAAATTTAAATTCAACAATGGTAGCATATTGAAAGAAGATGCAATGTTTGCTCCATATTTGGTATTAGGACTAGGCTTTGCCAGCACTTCACAAACAAAAGTTAACAGCATCATTAGAGATAGAGGTATTGATGGGAGTATTTTGATAAGAAATTTTGTTGAAAATGAAGGTAAAAGTGGTTCTGCATTCAAAGTTCCGTTTGGTGCAGGTTTGAGAATCAGAATTGAAGAAAATGTTGACTTGAATTTCCAAGTTACTCAAAACTTCATTTTTTCTGATGAACTGGACAATAGCAAGGGTGGTTCTTCAATGGATAATATGTTGCAATACAACTTAGGGTTTGTAGTGAACATCGGAAAACCTAAAGACTCAGATAAAGATGGTGTTCCTGACAAAACGGATAAATGCCCTAACACCAGAACAGGTGTAAAAGTGGATGAATTTGGTTGTGATTTAGACACTGATGGTGATGGAGTAGCTGATTTTGATGATGAGTGCCCTGAAGTTGCAGGATTAATTAAGGGTTGCCCAGACGGTGACAATGACGGGATTGCTGACAAAGATGATGAATGTCCTGAAATTCCGGGAATTGAAGCCTTCAAAGGATGTCCTGACACTGACGGAGATGGAATCAAAGACAGCGAAGATGAATGCCCAACGTTGGCAGGTTTAGCACAATATAATGGTTGTCCTGACACTGATGGTGATGGATTTATTGATCCGAAAGATGAATGTCCTAAAGTTGCCGGAACAGTGAGGGGTTGTCCTGATGCTGATGGTGATGGTGTTGCTGATAAAGATGACAAATGCCCTAATACTCCGGGCTTGGCTGAAAACAAAGGGTGTCCTGAAATTAAAAAAGAAATCTTGGAAAGAGCCAAGAAATCAGCAGGATTTGTTTATTTCGAAACAGGAAAAGACGTTTTGAAGAAAGAATCTTTCAAAGCACTTAATGAGTTATTAGATATTTTGAAATCAGATACCAATCTTGAGTGTGAAATTGACGGACATACAGATAATGTTGGTGACCCGGCAAAAAACAAAAGACTATCTCAAGACAGAGCGGATGCCGTCAAGAACTATTTGATTGTTAAGGGAATTGACTCTTCGAGGTTGAAAGCAATTGGATTTGGCGAGGAAAAACCAAAAGCTGATAACAACACGAAAGAAGGTCAAGCTAAAAACAGAAGAGTTGAATTTATTCTTTCTTACTAATAACACTTTCAAAACAGAAAAAGGTCGGATTTTACCGACCTTTTTTGTTTAATAAAAGAAAGACTAGTGAAAAATATTTACATTTGTAACTTATAACTTTTTTTTATCGAATGAAAGGTATTATTCTCGCCGGTGGATCCGGCACAAGATTACACCCACTCACGCTTGCTGTAAGCAAACAATTGATGCCGGTTTATGATAAACCCATGATTTATTATCCTCTTTCGATTTTAATGATGGCAGGAATCAAAGATATATTAATCATTTCAACACCACATGACTTACCTCATTTTGAAAAACTTCTGGGTGATGGTTCACGATTGGGTTGTCGTTTTGAATATGCCATTCAGCCAAGTCCTGATGGGCTTGCTCAAGCTTTTATTATAGGAGAAAAGTTTATAGGCTCTGACAGCGTTGCTTTGATTTTGGGAGACAATATTTTTTATGGAGCAGGAATGATTGAACTCCTGAAAACAGCTCGATACCCAAAAGGAGGAATCGTTTTTGCTTATCATGTGCATGACCCTGAAAGATATGGAGTTGTTGAGTTTGATAAAAACTTAAAAGCTATTTCTATTGAAGAAAAACCTAAACAACCAAAGTCAAACTTTGCAGTGCCGGGTTTATATTTTTATGACAACAAAGTGGTCGAAATAGCCAAAAATCAAAAACCAAGCCCTAGAGGAGAATTGGAAATAACCGATGTGAACAAAACATATCTTGAACAAGAGAAGCTTGAAGTGAGAATTTTGAGTCGTGGCACAGCTTGGTTAGACACAGGAACCTTCACTTCTTTGATGCAAGCAGGTCAATTTGTTCAGGTGATTGAAGAAAGACAAGGTCTGAAAGTAGGTTGCATTGAAGAAGTTGCTTTTAGAATGAAGTTTATTTCAAAAGATAAATTGATTGAAATTGCACAACCTTTGGTGAAAAGTGGTTATGGGAAATATTTAATAGACATTGCCAAAAGAGAAGATTTAGTTGACTAATGATTTTATCAATTTCAAGAAGCAATCCGGTTTTTTGATTGGATTGCTTCTTGTTCTTTCAGGAGCAGTACTTTTTTCAATCAAGGCAATTTTAATCAAGAAAACCTATGAAATAGGTGAAACTGATGCAGTCTCATTGCTCACTTTGAGAATGCTGTTTTCACAGCCTTTTTTTCTTTTCACTTTATTGAGTGTTAAAAAAACAGAAAAGTTAAATGGAAAAAACTTTGCTATCATTTTTGGATTGGGTTTTATCGGTTATTATGTTTCCAGCATTCTTGATTTTTCAGGTCTCCAATATATCTCAGCAAGTTTAGAAAGAATTATTTTATTCACTTACCCAACTTTTGTTGTGATTGTGAACCGACTTTTTTTCAAACAAAAGCTTAATAAAATTGTGTTTCTCGCTTTGATTCTAACATATTTAGGAATATCACTCAGTTTTATATTCGAAAAAATACAAGTAAAAGATTTGTTGTTGGGTGGAGGAATGGTCTTGCTTGCATCTTTCACTTACGCTCTTTATTTGGTAGGAACCAACCGCATGGTATTCAGGTTTGGTACAATTCATTTCACATCAATGACCATGACGATTGCAACAGTTAGTATTTTCGCACATTTCCTAGTCACTCACTCACTTATTGAACTTTTTTTCTATTCATTTAACACCTATTTTTATTCAATATTGATGGCCGTATTCTGCACAGTTTTGCCTTCGTTCATGATTTCAGAAGGAATCAGGAGAATTGGCTCAACCAATTCCGCAATTGTGGCAAGTGTAGGTCCGATAAGCACCATTATTTTAGCTACCATTTTTTTAAATGAAGAAATTCATTGGTTTCAAGTTTTTGGAGGTCTTTTGGTGGTTTCAGGAGTCACAGTGATTAGTTTGTTTGGAAAAAAGTGATTTTTTTAGATTCAACAATTAAAACTACAAGGTTAATTTATTTCTATAGATTTTAAAATACATCAAGCATCAAAAACAAAGTTCATTAATTAAACAGTTTAAGAATACATAAGTGGATATGATTCAAGATTAAAGAACTTTGATTGTTTATTGAAATTTGTAAGAAGATGTAATAAAACAATTTGTGATTTTTAGATTTTAAACATAGTTTGATTAATTTTGTGTTAATAAAAAATTCAAATTCCAAATCTTTAAAACAATATGGTATTACAGTTCATTAGTAAGTCATATTGAAATTAATTAAGTTAAATTTAAAATGGTTGCAATTCTAATTTTCTTCGTGCTTCACTGGTATCTTTCTTTGTTTGCACAAACATTTTTCTTGCATAGATACTCAGCACACGCACTGTTTTCTATGAACAAATTTTGGGAAAAGTTCTTTTATCTTTTCACCTATGTTACACAAGGTTCATCTTATTTAGTGCCTAGAGCATATGCCATTCTTCACAGAATGCATCATGCTTACAGTGACACTGAAAAAGACCCTCATTCTCCTCACCACACTGAGAATTTGTTCACAATGATGTGGAAGACCAAAGAAATCTATGGAGCTTATGCTGATTATGCCCTTGCTCCTGAACCAAGATTTGAAAAAAATCTTCCGGTTTGGAAAGCAATTGATGATTTTGGAAGTTCTTGGGTGTCAAGAATAGCTTGGGGAACTTTATATGTTCTGTTTTATATGTATTTCTGTCCACCTGAAATGTGGTATCTATATTTTTTGTTACCTGTTCATTTCTTGATGGGACCTGTCCATGGTGCTATTGTGAACTGGTGTGGACATAAATATGGTTACTCTAATTATGACAATGGAGACAAATCAAAAAATTCTTTGATTATAGACTTCGTGATGGGTGGAGAATTGTTCCAAAACAATCACCATAAATATCCTGCAAGATTGAGATTTGCTTCAAAATGGTTTGAAATTGACCCTTCTTATCCTGTGATAAAAATGCTTAATGCTTTGAGGATTATTAAAATTAACCCATTGGCATCAGGTTATTGAATTGATGAGTTTAGAAATTCAAATTTTATTGACACTAGGCCTATTGCTTTTTGTAATAGGCTTATTTGTTGTGGTTTCCGTCAGCAACTTCATTCAAATGATTTTAGGTATTGAATTAATGTTGAATGCAGCCAATGTAAACTTCCTTGCATTCAATTCTCTCAGACCACAAAATGTTGATGGACAAATTTTTATGATTTTGGTATTGGTCATTGCTGTTTGTGAAGCTTCTGTAGGCATTGCCTTGATTTATAACTTTTATAAAAAGAACAAAAAGGTTATTGATATTCAAGTTTAGGTTGAATAAAGACTTTTTTTAATTTGTTCTTAATATATATTAAAAACTTATTTTCAAAACTTTAGATATGTACCTGGAAAAAAACCAACCTAATAATTCAAGCTACTGGTTGAGTACACAATAGAAGGTGTATTCAAAATTTACTTAAAATTAACTTTGGCTTAACCTATCTCAAATCATCTCACTCTATATTTGCATCATAGCCCTATAAAAATATCTGGGCTCTTAGCCTTTGGGAGATTTTTTTTTGACAACTATTTTTTTTGGGATTGACACCCAAAGGCAAGAGTGCACAGGATCTTATTTTTTTGGAGTTCTATTTTTTTAGATAAGAATCCCTCTGGTTGCGACCCGAGGGTTCTTTTTTTTGTGCTATTTTTTCTTGTAATAGTATTGGTTTTTCTACACGAAAATCGCTTATATTTGCAATTGAAACAAATCACCAACTATGAGACTTCTATTTCTTTTGACGGCAACAGTGTTGTCTTTAACGATTCTTTGTGCTCAAAGTTTTCCTGTTGACATTGCCCGATGGAAAAACAATGCAAAAGGAGCTTACAATATCATCCATGACGATTATGGTGACGCCGGTGTTGACGGTATTCAGTTTTACGCCGATTCCATGAATGCCAATCGTGGTCTGAAAATGACCTTTGGAGCAATCACTTCAACATGTGAATGGAGGTCTGTTAATTGGAAGGGAACAAACAGAAATATGTATTTCATTGCCAAGGAAATGGTTGAACAAAGAGGACATGAAATTATTAACCACTCACATACACATTCTTGTGCGGTCAACAACAGCAACTGCGGTGGAGTAGGCACAAATCATGGATGGTCAACAATGACCCCTCACAGAATGGACATCGAAATCACCCAGTCCACCAATTCAATCAGAGACAATACCGGATACACTCCAAAATATTATATTTATCCTTACGACCAATTCAGCACTATCTCCAATAATTTTTTAAAAACTTCGGGCTATATTGGTTCAAGAACAGGCTCTTACGACGCTGCTGAGGTGTTTAATTTTGCACCTGATGCTGATGGTTTTTTCAGAAATGCATTTGTGGTGGATGTTCAAAACCAATCAGGTGTCACCAAAGCTGTGAGATTAAACCATTGGGTTGATTTTGCTATAAACAACCAAACTTGGGTAAACAGAGAGTTGCACAATGTTGGCAACAATGGTTGGGGACATGTGACAGTTGATGAATACAGAAACCATTTAAATTATTTGAAGCAAAAAGTTGATGCAAATGATATTTGGGTGGGTACCATTTCCGAAGTTCTTACTTATCAAATTCAAAAGTTAAACTACACACCAAGTTCAACTTATGACGCAACAAACAAAAGAATCACAGTGAACTGGAATAATCCAAGTTTCAATGTAGCTAACTATCTTTCAAATTTACAATTCAAATCACCCATCACTTTGAATGTAAATGTGAGTGCCGTTCCAACAAGCTATAGGGTTTTTCAAAACGGAATAGAACTTACCGATGTTAAAAGAGTGGGTAATGTTGTTAGTGTAAATGTTTATCCTCATCTGGGATCGGTTGTTTTGTCTGAAGAAAACTGTGCTACATTGTGTGTGGTGCAACATCCAAACAATGCAACCGTAAACGCAGGTTTGGAAAGACTTGTAATCAGGGGAAGATTCAACGCTTCTTCAAGCATCAATTATCAATGGTTTAAAGATGATGTTTTGCTCAATGGTGAAACTAGAGATTCTATTGTAATAACCAATGTTCAGGCTTCAAATGCAGGATCTTATGTGTTGCGTGCAACAAGTGGCTCTAACACTCTAAATAGCAACCCGGCTATTCTTACGGTGAATTTCAGCACACCATTTGGTGGAACAAGAGGTGTTATTCCGGGAAGAATAGAGGCTGAGCATTTTGATGAGGGTCCTCAAGGTTTAGCTTTTAATGAATCAACCACACAAAACCAAGGAGATGCCACATCTTTTAGAAACGGTCCTGTTGATATAGAAGTGAGTCAAGATGTTGGAGGTGGTTATAATGTGGGTTATATCACCAATGGAGAATGGTTGACATATTCCGTGAATGTACAATCAACCGGCACATATGATTTTGCATTCAGAGTAGCGAGCAATGTATCAACGGCAAAATCAATTTCTCTTTATGTTGATGATGTGCTGGTCATCAGCAATGTAGCGGTTGGCAACACAAGTGGTTGGCAAAATTGGCAAACAGTAAATGTATTGAATGTTCCTCTCACAGCAGGTGAAAGAACGTTTAGAATTCAATTTAACGGAGGTGACTTCAATTTTAATTATTTTTCCACCACTTTGCAACCATTGTCTTTGTTTAGGCCAAAACCATTGAATAGTTTGGATGGAGAACAAGTGATGGTTTACCCGAATCCGATTAAGGATATTTTGACTGTGGATAATCTATCCAATAAATACATGACTGTTGACTTGATTGATGCAAGTGGAAATCTTGTTGAAAGTAAGTTTGTTGCTGAAAGCGAAAAAGTTATATTTAACACAAATTATTTAAAATCAGGAATTTATCTAGTTTTATTCAAATCAAATGATCATATTTTCCAAAAGGTTTTGGTGAAGGAATAAAACAGTTTTAGATTAAAATCAAGAATCTATATCAAATATAAAAAAACTGAATTCTTTAGCAATTTTTCAGATTTAATTAAATCCTACATAGCATTGTTTGTGAACTCAGGCAATGCTATGTTGTGTTGAGTGAAATAATTTGATTAAATACTATGCTAATGTTACGAAATTGTTAAATATTCCTTAACATTGTTTTTTAAATTATGTTTTATGAAAAAATATACTCTTTACTTCTTAATCTCTTTAACTTTTACAGGTTTTTCAATTGATCGCAACCCTATTGACGTGCCTTCATTATTCATTTATTTAAATTCCGGTGTTGAGAAAATTGAAAATCCGGTTTCCGCAAGAAATATTTTTGAAATTGAAGACACCAAGGTGACGTATCTATTTCAAAATATGAGTTATGATTCTTACAAAATTCCACGCACAGGGAATTATAAGATTGCTCTAGCAGGCACTGATGTTAACACTGTTTTGGTATCAAATGTGTCTTCAGATACAGTTATTGTAGAAACAAAAATCTTCGATTCTATTCTGAATCGTTACAAGTTTTTGGTATCCAATGGTGTAGTTTCCGAAATTTGGGAATTTGATATTCAATCTGAAGAATCTTCTAATTCTGAATTTGTCCTAGAAAAAAAGTATTTCCTTAGTTGGAGTAATGGTTTAATTGAGGATGTCGTTTTAGAAGATTATTCATCAGATGAGTTTTCAAAAATAACTTTTGAATATGAAAACAATCTAGTATTAACTGATTCATTGTTTGACTATAGCAATGAAAATGAAGCATATGAACTATCTAACATAACTGAATATTCTTATGAAGGAGGAGTAATTGATTCTGCTTTAACTATCATTGATTTAGGTCTATTCGTTTTACCTCTTGAATTGCATGCTTTTTCAGTTGATCAAAACAATAAAATGAACAAACATATCACAATTGGAGTTCTCACAGGTGCTCAATATGAGGTAGAATTATCAAACTCAAATATTAATTCAATTTCAAACAGAAATTTTGCTTCAAATTTAAAAGTTACTTATTCAAAAGAACGTCAAACTATTACGTGCAATGATAATGTAAAATTTGATTTGTATAACGTAAGTGGAAAAAAAGTGGGCACAAACTTTCATAATGGTGCTAACGTGTCTCATTTAGAAAAAGGGATATATTTGGTAAGCTCAAACCAAGGCAATTCTAAAATT
>JBDNDT010000004.1:0-21415 GCA_046718985.1 Cytophagales bacterium | reverse complement strand
ATCGCCTCTAGGGTTGCTGAGTCGGTGTCTACTCTGGAGACAGTTGAATGACATGCTGTTTGAGGCTTTTCACAATAGAGCACTTTGTAAATTCAAAACCGGAGATTCAGAAGGTGCTTTGAAAGATTTTGACAAAGCAATCAGCATTAACAAAGATTTCATTCCTGCATATATAGAAAAAGCCTCGGTTTTAGATGCTAAGAGTGAGTATAAAGAAGCCATTAAAGTTCTTGATAAAGCATTCCTCATAAAGCCTGATAATGCTAAAATTTTCGGAAAAAGAGGAGTTGTTAAGTTTAATAATTCAGACTTTTCAGGAGCCATTGAAGATTTAAACAAAGCGATTTCTTTAGACAAAAACACTTCTGATTGGTTTTTTTTCAGAGGTTTAGCTCTTGATTACACAGGTGATTTATTAAAAGCAATCGAAGATTATACTGCAGCAATTAAACTCAATCCAAAAGACGCAAGGGCATATTATAACAGAGCCAATGCAAGAAATATGTTAGGTCAATTTCCGGAAGCTTTGGTTGATATAGACATGACAATCGAATTAAACCCCCAGGATCATGAAGCTCATTTAACAAGAGCTCACATTGAATTGAGCATGGGAAATTATTCAAGTGCAATTGAAGATTGCAACGATGCCATTGAACATGGATTGGATGATTATGATCCACATGTGACAAGAGCATTAGCCTATTATCACTTAGGCAAACTTAAAGAGGCTATTATGGACTTAGACAAAGCAATTTTGATTGATAACAAAAAGGGTTTGGCTTATCTGTATAGAGGTGAATACAAACACAAACTAAAAGACCAAACAGCTTGTGCTGATATTCAAACCGCTTTGAAATTGGGAGAAAAAGAAGCAGAAGATTTGGTGAAAAAAATCTGTAAAAAAGACAAAAAATAAGTTTTTGCATTAAATCGGTTCTTTGTCATGTCCATTCTTTCCGACAAAGAACCGATTTGTTTATAATTAGTTGATAGCAAATTCAACCTATTCCATCCCAAATTTCAATTTGCATTAACATTTTCCTAGTCAATATTTAATGATTTTCTCATTAAGCACTTTTTTTGCAAGTTTAAGTTTCAATCTTTTCAGATTAATGACAAAATATCAAACTCCATCATTAAGTTGTCATTTTCGGCACTTATGTAATATTTTATAGTGCTTTTATATATATTTGCAACGAAATAAACCGTAAAAATCGGTAAGTTTTTTTAAAATCTTAGATAATTGACACTAGGCAAGACATTTGGTTTTTCGACCAGCATTTTTGAAGACAATCAAAAGAGACTTCAAGGATATTGCAAATTTTTCAATATCATCACACAAGCTCACTTTGTGATTAGTTATGTGCAATTATACCTTTTCAATGCATCATTCAATTCAGAGATTTTACCGATTTCATTTTTGGTTCTTTTTTTGAATTATTATCTCTTATCAAAAGGCTTTTTGTTTTGGGCTCAGGTATTGTTATTTTCTGTTGTTTGTCTCAATTTGGGTTGGTTTACGGTTTTGCTGGGTAAAGATTCCGGTATTTTCTTATTATACATTCCCACTTTTGCTTTTTTCATCAGCATGATGAACCTTCAAAATCAAAGAAACTATATTTTTGTAGGAACTCCTTTTTTATTATTAACATTGTTTTTGGTCTTCAAATCGGTTTTTTCAGATTCATCACCACAGATTGAACAATCATCAAAATTTTTATATAGTTCTTTTGTGTCAAGTATATTAATTACTTCATTGGTTTTATATTTAATGACAAAAGCATTTTATCAATCATTGAATAATTCAAAAAAAATATTAGATGAGCTCAATGAGAAAATAATAGAACTTTCAGAAAGTAAAGCTTTGTTAAGCAAAAATGTTCAAAATCAAAATAGTTTACACAATGCATTGCTAGATTTTCAAAAAAGCCTTAAAACTTCGAAAAACAACTTAAAGGCTTTGATTGATAATTCAACTGATTTCATTTGGTTGTTGAATGAGAAGTTTGATATTGTTGTTGCAAACAGAATGTTTATAGAGTTTTCAAAAGCTAAATTTGGGATTTTTTACAAAGAAGGAAGTCACTTTTTGGATCACAAGTTACCCAAAGAATTAAGCAAAATTTTCTCAGATTGTTTCAATGAAACCCTCAAAGGTTCAAGATTCACAAAAGAAATGAATTATGAAGATAGTGTTTATGAAGTGGCTTTTAACCCGGTTATGGAGGGTAAATCAATTATTGGAATAGCATTGTTCGGAAGAGACATTACAGAGTCTAAACTTATTACAAAGCAACTTGTGAACTCTGAAAACACCTTGAAATCCATCGTTGAAAACATCAACGGGGGCATGGGGCTTTTTGATCTTGAGTTCAAAACCATTTACACAAATATGTTTTTGGATACGGCTATTTTTAACGAGTTTGGCAATCGCTTGAGATATGGTGTTCCGATTTTTAGATTTATTCCTGAAAAATTTCACCCGATAGCACATTTGTTACTCGAAAAAGCAAAGATGAATGAGCCATATTCAATGGATGTTGAGGTTAAACCTAATCGTCATTATAATGTGAGTATTTTTCCTATACTAGACATCAATGAACAAGTGAACGGTTTCACTTTATTGCTTATGGACATTAGCGCAACCAAAATTGCAGAGAAAGAAGCATTAGAAAACAAAATTAAAAGTGAAGAATTAGTCAAAAGCAAAGAAAACTTTTTGGCTGTGATGAGTCATGAGCTCAGAACGCCTATGAATGCAGTGATTGGTATGTCTCATCTGCTGTTGCAAGAAAATCCGAGAGAAGACCAAGTAGAATACCTGAAAACACTAAAATTTTCAGCAGACAATTTGATGGTCATCATCAACGATGTGTTAGATTATAGCAAGCTTGAAGCCGGAAAAGTCACTTTTGAAAGAATTTCTTTCAACCTTCAAGAATATGTCGAAAGGCTTTGCAAATCTTTTGAGCCAAAAGTGAAAGAAAAAAGAATCGATTTAAAGTTGGATTACGATTCAAAAATTCCTAAAACGCTAATTGGTGACCCATATCGCTTGACCCAGATATTAAATAATTTGCTCTCAAATGCAATCAAGTTCACCAGTGAAGGTTCGGTAACACTTTCTGTTTTCGTTTCTGAATTGAAGCCAAATCTAGTAAAAACCAAATTTTCAGTAAAGGACACAGGAATCGGTATATCTAAAGATAAACTTGAAACTGTATTTGAAGCATTCAGTCAAGCAGAAACCTCAACAACCAGAAAATATGGTGGAACAGGATTGGGTTTGTCCATCACCAAAAAACTCATTGAACTTTTCGGATCTGAAATTCAAGTTTTCAGCGAATTAGGCATTGGTACTGAGTTTGTATTTGATTTAGAATTTGATGTAGCTGTTTTAGATACCAAAAAAATTGAGTTTGATTTCGATATTGATGAACAAAAGCTAGAAAGAAAAAGAGTTTTGTTGGTTGAAGACAATCAAATCAATAGGATGGTAGCGACAAAGTTCTTGAAGAAATTCAAAATGGATGTTAAAGTTGCAGAAGATGGCGCTGAAGCTCTTGAAGTTTTTAAAAACAATGATTTTGATTTGATTTTAATGGATCTTCAATTGCCGGTGATGAACGGTTATGAAGCAACCGCTGAGATTAGAAAATTAAATGCTAAAATTCCAATTTTAGCAATGACCGCTTCCATTCTTGAACAATCCAGAAGTCATGTCTTGACCTCCGGTTTCAATGACATTGTTCCCAAACCATTCGATCCTAAACACTTCAAATCAATGCTTTTTCATTATACAAACAAATAAACAGACATAGTGATTAAAGTCTTTTCACTTAAAATATTGTGATAACTTTATTAAACAAGCTCTTTGTTGGCTTTGGGATTGTTTTGGTAAAAATCTATCAATTAACAATTTCACCCTTTTTTCCGAACGCTTGTCGTTTTCACCCAACATGCTCAAGCTATATGATTGAAGCATTGAAAACTCATGGATTTATAAAAGGTTCTTGGCTAGGATTGAAAAGAATTTCAAAATGCCACCCTTGGGGTGAAAGTGGTTTTGACCCCGTGCCTGAGTGTGAACAAAAAAGTAAAAAAAAACAACAAGATTGATATGTGCCAAAATTTATAGATAAAAACTAATTTCTAATCATTTTCATTTAGTAAACAAACTAAATATTGATTCACAACATGTTTAAAATTATAAAGAGGTCGTTCCGAATAAGGAATTAAATCACCTATTGATTAAGAATTTAGTTTAAGATTCTCGTTTCTGTTATTTGTTTTATCAGTAAGTGCAACTAATTTGTTTGTTTTACTGTTTATATACTTGTGGCTTTTGGTTTATGTTATAGACAATCAACAAAAACAATTTCCCCAAGAAAATCTCTAAATTTAATTAATGCAACTTCCAATAGTAAAAAAAACAACTAAGCTTAAATTCTTAAGCCCCAAAAATCAGTCTTTCTTTTCTACACTAAAATCAAGAGTTGATCAACATTTCAAGTCAAACCAAAAATCCAAAACAGGAGATTGGCCAATTGTAGTTAAATCTTGTTTCTTCATTGGTGGTTTTTTAGGGATTTACTTTATACTGTTGTTTTCAAATCAATCTTCTTTCATCAATTTGATTTTGATTTCTTTGATGGGAATGTTTGGCGCATTCATTGGCTTCAACGTATCTCATGACGCTATTCATGGTAGTTTTTCCAACAAAAACTGGATTAACAACTTAATGAAACATAGTTTTTATCTTATTGGTGCCAATCCATATATCTGGAAAATTACCCATAATCATATGCATCACACATATACTAACATTCAGGAACATGATGAAGATTTAGATATTGCCCCCGGTCTGATTAGACTCAAAAGTAACGATCCACTTAAATTTATTCACCGTTTTCAAAAGTATTATGCAATTCCGTTGTATGGCTTTGCGAGTATGTCTTGGGTTGTTCGCAAAGACTTCAAAAAAATGTTCAGCAAAAGTTTGTTACCGGCAAACTCAAGTCATCATCCCAAAATTGAATATTTTAATTTATTCTTTTTCAAGGCTTTATATTGGGTGTTCTTTGCAATTGTTCCAATGTTGGTTTTAGATATATCAATTTGGCAGTGGCTCATTGCATTTTTAGTTTTTCATCTCTCACAAGGCTTGGTTCTTGGTTTGGTTTTTCAGTTGGCTCATGTTGTTGAAGGCTTGCAATTTCCAGAACCTGACGAGAATGGATATTTGGAAGAAACTTGGGCTATTCACCAAATGCAAACAACAGCAAACTTCGGCACTCAAAATCGTTTACTTTCTTTTTTCTGTGGCGGTCTAAATCACCAAATTGAGCATCATCTTTTTCCCAATATCAGTCATATTCATTATGCAGAATTATCAAAAATCGTAAAAGCAACTGCTGCGGAGTTTAATGTGCCTTATTTTGAAAACAAAAGTTTCACAACTGCTTTGATTTCGCATTATAACATGCTAAACAAACTTGGGAAATCATAATTATGCTTGTTTGCTTATATTCATAATCTACTCAATCGCAATATAAATGTTTTAATCACAGATTTTACACAGTAAACCATAATAATAGATACACTAAATTAAATAATAGGATGAAATTGAAAAAGTTTAGCTTTCATTCAAGACTATTGATTAACAGTCTTAAAAAAACATGAAATCCATATTCCCAAAACCAGACAAACCAAAATTCTGGCTTAATTCACTTCTTCAAAGAAAAAACTAAGGCTAATCCAATCATTAACCCAATGATTGAAAACATCAACAATGGTCTGATATAACCCCTTAGTTTCGGTGCAAACCAATAAATCACTGAAAATAGCAATACGCTAAGCCCCATAATTACTGCTATGCTATATTTGAAATAGCTTTGGTCATATCCACTGGCAGCGTTCAACAACAAGTTCATGTTCATTATCAAAGTCTTTGGCTCAATTGTTTAACCATTTGGGTTTTCCAAGGTTCGAAATTACCATCAATTATCTGTTTTCTGGCTTCTTTCACCAGCCATAAATAAAATGTGAGATTATGGATGGAAGCGATTTGTGCAGCTAAAATCTCTTTCGCAACCACCAAATGCCTTAAAAATGCTTTTGAATATTGTGTGCTAACATATCCTCCAAGTTGAGAATCTATTGGGCTGAAATCATCTTTCCACTTTTCATTTTTTATGTTGATGATGCCTTGAGTGGTGAATAACATGCCATTTCTGGCGTTTCTTGTGGGCATCACACAATCAAACATGTCAATTCCTAAGGCTATACATTCTAAAATATTTGCCGGTGTGCCCACACCCATAAGATATCTGGGTTTGTTTTCAGGAAGAATTCCGGTCACCAACTCGGTCATTTCATACATTTCCTCTGCAGGTTCACCAACAGAAAGTCCCCCAATGGCATTGCCTATTAAATCTTGTTTGGCAATAAATTCAGCTGATGCTACTCTCAAATCTTTGAAAACACTTCCTTGAACAATCGGGAAAAGCATTTGATTGTAACCATATTTTGGTGTTGTGTTTTCAAATCTGTTTTTGCATCTAATCAACCAACGATGAGTGAGCTCCATTGATTTTTTGGCATAAATATATTCACAGGGATATGGCGTGCACTCATCAAATGCCATGATGATATCAGCACCAATGGTTCTCTGAATGTCTATCACATTTTCAGGGGTGAAGCTGATTTTTTTGCCATCAATGTGAGACCTGAAAACTACACCTTCTTCATTGATTTTTCTCATTTCTCCAAGAGAATATACCTGATATCCTCCGCTGTCTGTCAGAATGGGCTTTTTCCATGAGTTGAATTGATGAAGACCACCTGCCGCCTCAATGATTTCAAGACCGGGTCTTAAAAATAAGTGATAGGTGTTGCCCAAAATGATATGTGCTTTCACATCTTCTTCCAATTCACGTACATGAACAGCTTTCACGGTGGCTTGGGTTCCAACGGGCATGAAAATGGGTGTTTCTATCAGACCATGGTCTGTTTGTAAAAGTCCGGCGCGGGCTTTTGAATGCGAATCTTTATTCAATACCTTAAATGGATTGCTCATTTGGGATTTTTCTTTAAAAATAAACTAGCGATTCCTGAATCAAGCACTTAATTTAATTCAAGTTCTTTAAGGTGTTTTTCCCATCGCCAAGCATTTTCCATAGATTTTTCCAGCGTTGTGGTTGATTTCCAATTTAAAGTTTTTTCTGCTTTTTCCACGTTAGCAAAAATCGCTTCAACATCACCTGCTCTTCTTTCACCAAAAACATAGTTTAACTTCAATTGATTGGCTTTCTCAAATGCTTCAACAGCTTCCAAAACAGAACACCCGTTGCCGGTGCCGATGTTGAACACATCCAAGTGTTTTGGTGATTGAATTGAAATAAGATGTTTCACTGCCTTCACATGAGCTAATGCCAGGTCACAAACATCAATGAAATCCCTTATGTTTGTTCCGTCTTTTGTGGCATAATCTTTTCCAAATATTACCAATTTATCTCTTTTCCCGATAGCTGTTTGGGTGATGAAAGGAACAAGATTTCCGGGAACACCAATAGGCAATTCGCCAATTTCACCACTTGGATGAGCCCCGATTGGGTTGAAATATCTCAGGATGTAAGTTTTTAAATCGTTTACAGCTACAAAATCTTTAAGAATGTCTTCACAAATCTTTTTAGTGTTGCCATAAGGAGAATTTGCCGGTTTTGTAGGTGTTTCCTCTGTCACGGGTAACTGGTCTGGAATACCATAAACTGTGCATGATGAGGAAAATATCAAGTTAGTGACTGAAAACTGATGAGAAACTTTAAGGATATTGCACAATGACGTAAGGTTACTTACATAATATTTCAATGGATTTGCAACCGATTCAGGCACTGATTTGTAAGCGGCAAAGTGGATGATGCCTTGCATGTCTCTGTTTTCAGAAAATATCTTTTCCATAAAATCAATGTCGCAACAGTCACCTTCATAGAGTTTCAGTTTTCTTTTTGTGATTTTTTCCAGTCTTTGCAGAATGAATCTTTCTGAGTTTGAAAAATCATCAACCAAAATTGGTTCAAAACCTTCCTCAACCAAAGCAACCACTGTGTGTGAACCTATGAACCCACAACCTCCGGTGACTAGTATCTTCATCTTTCCTAAAAATCAAAAAACTTGTTGTATCTCGTTTTTAATATATTTCAAAGCCCTCGAGCATGGGTCTTCGTTTTTTTGCAAAAGTTTATCAAATATTGTTTTTGCCAGTTCAATGCTTCGAGCATCTTGAGGAACTGTCTCAGCGGCTGAGTTAATTAGACCAATCACTTCTTCTGTGGTTGCTTTCACCATTTGCCAAGATTGGTCACTCATGTAAACTTGTTGAGATAAATTGTGGTTCAACTCCTCTCTGATGTTGAAAATAAGTTTTTGTTGAAGTTGATATGATGTCATAGTTGAATCATTCAATCTTAACAGCAAGTTGTGTGGTGAAATTCTTTCCAAAAGCAAACATATTCTTTCATAAGCTTGAAGCCTGATGGGAAGAATCAATTCAGTATTCTTCATTTTTAATTCCACAATTCTCTTCTCAAATTCTTTGTTGAGGAACATTCTGACAATGGAATAAACACCATACAATGCCAATGAGGCAGGAACTAAAATTTTAATAAAATCTAAAACAATCTCCATTTGTACAATTAAAAACAATCTTTATAGTCATAATTCAGCACTGAAATAGTGTCAGAGCTTTCAGGTTTTCCTGCTGAATCAAATTTGTTGTTGATAACATAAGATTTAGTAGGGAAACCGGACGAATTAGTTTCATAATACAATAGATATTCATGAAGCTTAGCACCTGAATTTGAGTAAACAATTTTGCGCGATGGAAGAAAATTCCCTGAATAAAATGCGTATCCTACCGGATATTTTATTTTACTTTCAATGTTTGAATATTCAAAAACTGCTTCTTTAAACTTCTTTTTCTCTCTCAAGAGTTCAGTGTTTATTTCGATTAAGTCCCCCTTTTCGTTATAAGTATAAAAATCAATTTCTACTTCTTGAGCTTTTGAATCACTGCCTACTTGAAAATAGGTGGTCTTTACTTTTTGATTTTTTTCGTTGAATTCATGGATTTCATACTCTTTTAAATTTTCTAAGGTAATGGAATCGTCATATATCAATTCTTTTACAATTTTTCCGAAATCATCATATTCATAAACCTCATATTCTGTTCCCTCTTTGTCATAAATCTGAATCAATCGACCTTTTTCGTCATAACTGAATTCGATTTCTTCTTTTCTTCCATTTTGAATCTTAATCAAATTGATGAGTCTTCCCAAACTGTCAAAAAACAAAGATTCCTCCATTTTGTCAACATCATCAATCATGTCAACGGTGCAAGGAGTGACTGTTTTCTGATCTTCTTTTGAATCGTTTTGAGAAGATTCTTTTTGACAACCAACAAGAAAAATCAAGTTTAGAATTGTGATTGAAAAAAGGTTAAGTCTCATAGCTATAAATTTTGGTCACCAAATGTATTTGTTTTTTTTGACTTTTGATTCATTGTATCGTTTTCTTCCGCAATTTACATTTTTAAATTAATTGTCTTCTGAGAATTAAATTAAATCTGCTACTTTAAAATAATTCAATCTAAGTCTTTAATTTAAAAACATATATCCAACAAGTTGTTTTGTATTTAATGCTAAAAATTCTCAATTTAACATAGAATTAAAGACATGTATTTATAATCTAATTCTTATCGTTATTTCAAAAGTTTGATAATCAGCTTAACAAACACCTATTTTAAGCAAATTTGGCAGTATCATGGAGATGTTTTAATTTTGAAAAAAAATAATTTGAAAAAACTCGTCGTTTTGTTGTCTTTGATTCTTGTGTTGGGTTCATCATGCTCAAGAATCAAGATAAAACGTTGTCCCATAAAAAACTGCGAGACAAAAATGATTCACTTGCATGGTGGCAAGGAATATCGAGGTCGTCATTGGATACATTCAAATCAAAATCCTAAGATTGGTCAATTGCAACCTGACATAGCAAAAGATCCGGGTTCAGCGGGCAAAGGCAAAAAGAAAAAGTTTTTGTTTTTTTGAGTGCTTAAATTTTCCCAAAAAGGTCGCTGAAATATATTAATTGCTAATATTATGTTTACAAAGACTTACATCCTTATTTAATTTCCTCAGCATTTTTTGTCCATATTCACAAAATATTTAAAGAGCATTTTGGGAAATTGTGAGATTAGAAATAGATGGTGAGAGATAAGTCTTACTTGTCATTCTTAAAAACAACAAAAGAGAAATGTGAATCATCTGTCTCAACCACCACAATATTCATTTTCTCAGGATAAAGTCTGAATAATTCTTTGCCTGATACATCAAAATATCTGCATTGTTTTGGACTTGTTTCACAGAATTGTAACCACTCCTTTTTGTTTTCTTGATTGATAAAAAATAAAACATCACTAAAATGTTTCCCATCATCAGAGCAAAGTTGATAATAACCTGATTTCATTGGCACAAAATGCTCAAAACCAAATCCTTTTTTCAAAACCGTTGGAAAATCATCTTTAGAACTTTTGAATTTTAACACCCAATTTTGTTCAGAACCGAACAGTAGCAATGCATCATTCCATTTTTCAAGCCTCAATTTTGTTGAAAGTGGACTGTCTTCTACGACCAAAGTCCATTTTGAAAACTGAGATACATCAAAAACCTTCACATTGTTGATATCAGCGTTGTTGTTCTGGGTGAATGTAGGCAATTTCCAAATTTCTTCGGTTTCCTCATATCTAACGGCTTTGTAATTTTTATTCACAGTTGTTGCCTCATTTTCGGCATATGAAAAAGTTAGGTCTGCGGTGCCCGAACCCGATGCTTGAACCAACCAAAATCTGTCCACAAAAAAATTATCGTCATCAATTGCTTTTGGTTTTTGCAGATAACTCACATTCAGTGGCAAAGGCTCATTAACAGGATTGCTTTGATAAGTTGAAACACTCACGTCTCCAATAATACCTGATTTCACATCTAAATACACAGGAATTGCAGTTCCATTTAATTTAGCTAAAGGAAAAACATACAAACCGCTACCATTATTTATTTTCCAAGTCATCCTGCCTGAAAAATCAACACTTTCAGCAATCACGAATCCTGAACCCACAACCAAAGCATTTGGTGAGGACCAATTCATGGTCAATTCAAATCCGTTCAAAAAAACAGCACCTAGCTCCAATCGCAAAACACCCTGAACAGCTAAATTTCTTTTAAATACCACATTTCCGGAGTTTTTTTCAACAACCATATTCGGTATGTTAATGACCCCACTTCCTGATATTTCTTGATTGCCACTTCCTGAAAATTTAATCAATCTTTGGTGATTTTTAGGTGAACCTATGAAAGAAAAAGTACCCATAACACTCAAATTTCCCTTCAAATCAAATCCAACACCTGAATTTACCCCCAAACTGTCAATTAATAATGTGCTTCCTGAACCCACAATTATATTTCCGTTCACTAACACAGGATTTGCATTAGTCAATCTGTTTCTAAAAGTAACAGTCCCTGAACCTCCTCCACCAATCATCAAATCCCCTTTAATTCTGGGAAAATCTGATCCACCCGTGAAAAATGTTCCCACTTGAATGGCATCCCAATGCGTGGCTGTCATGTTTTCTATTATCAAATTTCCATAATACATCCCCCCCACAGAAGTCAAAGTCGGATTATTCGCCCCAATTTTTCTAATCACCCAATTTGAAGTGGAAGGAATGTTGATTATACCTCCTTGATAAGCATCTCGCCAATTGTTTGAGCTCGAGTTGTTTGTTCGAATCAACGTTCCGTTTGAACCCATCAACCACCTTGCACCCAACGCCCACAAATTACTCCCTCTTTCTTCAAAAGTTCCGTAAATCTGCAAATCAACCCCAACACCATTGTTAAATTCAATGGTCACTCCTTGAGCAACAATCACATGCCCTCCTTCTTTCACCACCAACTCATCAACAAGAATATCTTCCTGAATCACAATCAAATGATTCTGTTCCACAAAAATACTAGCAGCTTCAAAGTCGGGTTTTGAAACAGCCGCCCCAACATTCAGATTGAAATCAACATCATCAGCCGTTTCCCAAACTGTCAAATCTTCCCAATTCCCTGATTGAACAGTCCTATAGAACTTCTGACCAAAAGCAAAATGGTTTATTACAATAGCCAACCAAAAAAAAGCAGATATTCTCATAGCTTAACAAATATAAGATTAGCTTCTGAGACATTTATTAACAACAAGTTAAGTTTTTGTGAACTTATTCATTAAGCTTAGCTTTTGTCATGTTTATCTTGGAATAATTATAGATGCTTGCGCATCAATTATTTTGTTTTTTGGGCAAACCGCTACGCGGCCCGGCTTTCACGGCTCGCTCTTTTTTGTTCCGCTTAGGGCTACACAAAAAAGGAGCTCAAACAAACCGCTCAATCCGTTTTGCGAGGAAGTGGAAACCAAAATTCAAACTGCAATTATTCAACAACCCATAAGTGATGTTTAATATTTTTAGTCTTGGGAATTATAGTCTTGTTCAGCTATTACAGCTATTTTTCCCTCATAAATTGGAAACACTTTTCCTTGTTTAGGAAATGGTAAAGTTTTTAATCCGGTTAAGCTTCCAAAAGCAGGCATAATCAAATGGTTTTTATCAGAATAAAAACAGGGTAAATTCACTTTGTTTCTTGCTTTTCCCGTCAAAAGAAAACCCGGATGAACATGTCCTGATATATTCAAAAGTTCATTATCAATTTCCATGATGGAATCATGACTGAAAATGACTTCTTCAATTTTTAAATAGTTTTCAAAACATTCAATCGAAGCAGACTCATATTCATAACGATGCAACACATCATGGTTACCCTCAACCAATATATATTGATGTTGATTGTTCCTCTTAATAACAGATTCCATTTCAACCCATTCAGCATTGTGTTCGCTATGAAACAAATCACCTAAAAAAATAACTTTTGAAGAGTCAATTCCGCTTAAAATGTTATCCAATGCCAACAAATCTTTATTTTTCGAAATGCTCGGAATTGCAATTCCATTTTTTCTAAAATGAGTAGCTTTTCCAATATGCAAATCAGAAATCACAAGAACATTGAAATCAGGAATTAACAAGGTTTTGTTTCCAAAGAGGGTGATTTTCCTCTTGTTGAAATAAAAGTCAAAACTTTTCAACACTTTATAATACTAATTTTTAAGCCGATTCAATCCGGCAAACACATATTTAATACAAAACAATGGTTTTGAAATGAATTAATTGATTTAACCATTCTGTATTAGAAAGGTTTTTAGAAACAACTCCATAGTAATTATCTAAAATGGAAACCAAATAGTGGACTTGGATTTTTTTCTCTTGAAAATAAACAATTTATCAAACAAAATTTGCGGCGTATGAAACTTTTACTAACTTTGCAGTCCGTTTTTTGGGCATCGTGTCCAAACATACGTAATACGCTGAATTTTAATAACTAAACAAAAATGTCTGGGCTAATAGGCAAAAAATTAGGAATGACAACCCTCTTCTCGGGAGAAGAAGGCAAGGTCGTACCGTGCACCCTGGTAGAATTGGGGCCTTGCGTAGTGACGCAAGTTAAAACCGTCGAGACAGACGGCTACAGCGCAGTTCAGTTGGGTTTCTCTGACAAAAAAGAGAAAAACACTTCTAAACCTGAATTGGGTCACTTTAAAAAAGCTAAAACGGCTCCTAAAGCTAAAGTGACAGAATTTAAAAGTTTTGACTCAAGTGTTTCTTTAGGTCAAATCTTGACAGCATCAGACGTTTTTGCAGAAGGCGACAAAATCACAGTTGTCGGAACCTCAAAAGGTAAAGGTTTTCAAGGTGTTGTGAAAAGACACAATTTTAGTGGAGTCGGAATGGGCACTCACGGTCAGCACAACAGACAAAGACACCCCGGTTCAATTGGTTCATGTTCATTCCCTGCAAGAGTTTTCAAAGGTTTGAAAATGGCAGGTCGCATGGGCGGTGCAAGAGTTAAGGTAAAAAACCTTAAAATAGTAAAAATGTTACCTGAGCAAAACCTTGTTATCGTGAGTGGTTCGCTTCCGGGTGCTAACAATTCTTTCATTTATTTAGAGAAGTAAAAACATGGAATTAGCGATATATAATATTGAGGGAAAAGACACCGGAAAGAAAGCTCTGCTTTCTGACGAGGTGTTCAGCATCACTCCCAACGATCACGTTATCTATTTGGACGTGAAACAATACCTTGCTAACAAAAGACAAGGAACACACAAAGCAAAAGAAAAAGCCGAAGTTTCTGCAACTACTAAAAAGTTGAAAAAGCAAAAAGGAACAGGTGGAGCAAGAGCAGGTAGCATGAAATCACCTTTGTTTGTGGGTGGTGGCAGAGTTTTTGGTCCAAGACCAAGAGATTATGGCTTCAAATTGAATAAGAAAACTAAAGTATTGGCAAGAAAATCAGCCCTTTCTTACAAAGTTCAAGACAACGCTTTAACAGTTCTTGACAACGTAACATTTGCTGAACCAAAAACCAAATCTTACATCAGCTTTTTGAATAACCTCAACATCTCTGATAAAAAGACCCTTTTGGTTCTTTCAGAAGTTGATAACAATGTTGTTCTCTCGGCAAGAAATTTGCAAAACTGTGAAGTGGTTGTTGCTAACAACATCAACACTTATCAGATACTTAACGCTGACAATCTATTGTTGACAGTTGGAGCAATTGAAAAGTTACAAAATCTTTTATCAGAATAAGGCAATGGACATCTTGATTAAACCAATACTTACAGAAAAAGTAGCTGCTCTCAATGAGAAAGGTACTTTTGGTTTCGTGGTGAATTTGAAAGCAAATAAAATTCAAATCAAAGAAGCCGTTGAGAAAACTTATGGTGTGAACGTGAAAGAAGTGAGAACCATGAGATACGCTGGTAAAAGAAAATCCAGGTACACAAAAGGTGGAATGGTTTCTGGTAGAACCAACGCCTTCAAAAAGGCCATCATTCAGTTGAATGACGGTGAAGTGTTAGATATTTATAGTGGAATTTGATAATATAACGTCATGGGAGTAAAACAATTAAAACCCGTTACACCTGGAACTAGATTCAGGGTAGCCCCAGACTTCGCAGAGATAACAAAGTCAACTCCGGAGAAAAGTTTGTTGGCTAGCAAAAAGTCATCAGGCGGAAGAAACCATTCCGGAAAAATGACCATGAGATATATCGGTGGTGGTCACAAGAAAAATTATCGTTTGGTTGATTTCAAAAGGGATAAACACAATATTCCTGCAACGGTGAAAGCAATCGAATATGATCCAAACAGAACAGCGAGAATAGCCTTGTTATTCTATGCTGATGGAGAGAAAAGATATATAATTGCACCTAACAAACTTGAAATTGATTCAAAAGTGATATCAGGTTCAGGTGTTGCTCCTGAAGTTGGTAACAGCCTTCCTTTAGCAGAAATTCCGGTTGGTACTTTTGTGCATAACATTGAATTGAAGCCAGGAAAAGGAGGAGCAATCGCAAGAAGCGCTGGTTCATCAGCTCAGTTGGTTGGAAGAGATCAAGAATATGCAACACTAAAAATGCCCTCAGGCGAAATGAGATTAGTGTTGGCAAGATGTTTTGCAACTGTTGGCACAGTTTCAAATGCTGATCACATCAATCAAAGTGTTGGTAAAGCAGGTAGAAACAGGTGGAAAGGAATCAGGCCAAGAACAAGGCCGGTTGCCATGAACCCGGTAGATCACCCAATGGGTGGTGGTGAAGGTAGAGCATCAGGTGGACATCCTCGCTCTAGAAAAGGTCTTTATGCCAAAGGTAAAAAGACAAGATCACCCAAAAAATATTCTGACAGCATGATCATTAAAAAGAGAAAATAATTTATGCCACGTTCGTTAAAAAAAGGTCCTTACGTTGACTATAGACTTTTGAAAAAGATTGACACACTCAATCAATCAAATAAAAAAAATGTGATCAAAACTTGGTCGAGAGCTTCAATGATTTCACCCGATTTTGTAGGTCACACATTCGCTGTTCACAATGGAAATAAATTCATTCAGTTTATGTGACAGAAAACATGGTAGGTCACAAACTAGGTGAATTTTCACCAACCAGAACGTTCAAAGGTCACACAGCTAAAAAAGGTAAATAAGAATGGAAGCGGTTGCAAAATTGAATAATGTACCTACCTCTCCAAGAAAAATGAGATTGGTAGCTGATATGGTTAGAGGTAAAAATGTTGACATCGCTTTGGCTTTGTTA
The DNA here is from genome assembly GCA_046718985.1 of Cytophagales bacterium. Lineage (GTDB taxonomy): Bacteria > Bacteroidota > Bacteroidia > Cytophagales > UBA9547 > JBDNDT01. The sequence continues at coordinate 5,113 of JBDNDT010000004.1, read as the reverse complement.
AAATATGACTCTAAAGAAGCTTCTTTAAAAGTAGAGAAACTTTTGCTCTCAGCAATTTCAAATTGGCAGAACAAAAACGATAAAGACGCTGCCTCAACAGAATTGTTCATCAAGAAAATATATGTTGATGGTGGAAGAATGCTCAAAAGATTGAGACCTGCTCCACAAGGTAGAGGTTACAGGATCAGAAAAAGATCAAACCATGTGACCATTGTTGTTGATGAATTGCTAAACGAACAGAATTAATTTCAAAGATATGGGACAGAAAGTTAACCCGATTGGTCTTAGACTAGGAATTGTTAGAGGATGGGATTCTAGCTGGTATGGCGGAAAAAACCTTGCTTCTAAACTTGTTGAAGACGAGAAAATAAGAAAATATATCAATGCCAGAATTCCTAAAGGTGGAATCTCAAAAATTGTTCTTGAAAGAACTTTGAAAAGAATCACCATCACCATCAACACTGCAAGACCAGGTGTTGTGATTGGAAAAGGCGGTGGAGAAGTTGATAAAATCAAAGAAGAACTCAAAAAGTTGACCGGAAAAGACGTTCAGATCAATATTTATGAGATCAAAAGACCTGAGCTTGATGCTAAATTGGTAGGAGATTCAATTGCCCAACAAATTGAAGGACGTATTTCTTACAGAAGAGCAATGAAACAAGCTATAGCCGCTACAATGAGAGTTGGTGCTTTAGGTGTTAAAGTAAAAGTTTCCGGACGTTTAGCAGGTGCTGAAATGGCTCGTACTGAAATGTATAAAGAAGGTAGAACACCTCTTCATACTTTGAGAGCAGACATTGATTATGCAATTTCTGAAGCACAAACCGTTTATGGAAAAATTGGAATCAAAGTTTGGGTCTTCAAAGGTGAAGTTTATGGAAAGAGAGATCTTTCTCCAAATGTAGGTTTGGCTTCAAATGAAGTTTCAACCAGTGGAAACCAAAACCAAAATGATGGAAGAGGTAAGAAATCTGGTGATTTCAGAAGAAAGAAAAAATAATCTTTAAAAACATTTCGTGTCATGTTACAGCCAAAAAAAGTAAGATATAGAAGAACACAAAAAGGCAGAGTGAAAGGCTTAGCAACAAGAGGTGCAACCATCGCTTTCGGCGAATTTGCAATTAAAACTCTTGAGGAAGGTTTCATCACCTCACGTCAGCTTGAAGCTGCCAGAGTTGCTCTTTCTAGAGGAATGAAAAGAGAAGGTCAGATGTGGATTAGGATTTTCCCTGATAAACCGATGACTCGTAAACCAGCCGAAGTAAGGATGGGTAAAGGAAAAGGTGCCCCTGAATTTTGGGTTGCCGTTGTGAAACCAGGCACTGTTTTGTTTGAGTCAGCTGGTGTTGACATCAATTTAGCCAAAGAATCTTTGAGATTAGCTGCTCAAAAATTGCCTGTAAGAACAAAGTTTGTTGTTAGACCAGACATGATGTCAGAAATCAAGTAATCATGAAAAATCAGGAAATTAGAGAGCTGTCCAATGAAAAATTGGCAGAAAGATTAAGTTCAGAGAAGCTTATTCTTTCAAAATTGAAGTTTTCACATGCAATCAGTCCAATTGAAAACCCAATGAGAATCAGACAAACAAGAAAGCTTGTTGCTCAATTGGCCACTGAATTAAACAAAAGAAAATAAAAGACCTCGTCAAGATGGAAAAAAGGAATTTTAGAAAAGAAAAGATAGGCAAAGTGGTTTCCAATAAAATGGAAAAAACTATCACTGTGGCTGTTGAACGTAAAGTAAAACACCCTATGTATGGAAAATTCATGAAAACCACCAAGAAATTTCATGCTCATGATGAGCAAAATCAGTGCGATATCGGCGACACAGTTTTGATTTCAGAAACTAGGCCTTTGAGCAAATTAAAACGTTGGAGATTGGTTCAAATTTTAGAAAAGGTTAAATAAAATGGTACAACAGGAATCAAGACTTACCGTTGCCGACAACAGTGGTGCTAAAGAAGTTTTAGTTATTAGAGTGTTGGGCGGAACCAGAAAAAGATACGCATCTGTTGGGGATAAAATAGTAGTGACTGTGAAGTCTGCTCTTTCATCCAGCAACATGAAAAAAGGCACTGTTTCAAAAGCAGTGGTAGTGAGAACTAAAAAAGAAATCAAAAGAAAAGACGGTTCTTATATTAGGTTTGATGACAATGCTGCTGTGCTATTGAATGCAAGTGACGAACCTAGAGGTTCACGTATATTTGGCCCTGTTGCTAGAGAGTTACGTGAAAAACAATTTATGAAAATAGTTTCGTTGGCTCCAGAAGTATTATAATCATGACAACAGAAAAAAAGAAATTTCATGTTAAAAGAGGTGACACCGTTCTAGTGATCTCCGGAAATGAAAAAGGTAAAAAGGGTGTAATTGTTTCAATTGACACTGAAAAGGAAAGAGCAATTGTTGAAGGTCTAAACATTGTTACTAGACATGTGAAGCCTACTACAACCAATCCTAATGGTAACATTGTTAAAAAAGAAGCCCCAATTCATATAAGCAATTTGATGCTGATAGATCCTGCAACAGGTGAACCAACCAAAACAGGCAGAAAATTGAATGAAAAAGGTAAACTTCAAAGATTTTCAAAAACCACTCAGAAGTTCATTAATTAATTATGGCTATACCAAGACTAAAAGAAGAATATTTGAAAAACGTTCTTCCTCAACTTCAAGAGAAGTATAAATATAAGTCAATCATGCAAGTGCCTAAAATTGAGAAAATTTGTATCAACAAAGGCATTGGAATTGCAGTAACTGACAAAAAACTAGTAGACGTAGGTGTAGATGAATTGACTCAAATCACAGGTCAAAAAGCAGTTGCAACTAAATCTAAAAAAGCAATTTCAAACTTCAAATTGAGAGAAAACATGCCCATTGGTGCAAGAGTAACTCTCAGAGGTGACAAAATGTATGAGTTTTTAGATCGCTTAATGACAGTAGCTTTACCTCGTGTAAGAGACTTCAGAGGGGTTAGTGAAAAAGGATTTGATGGTAGAGGTAATTATACTCTAGGTGTTAAGGAACAAATTATTTTCCCTGAAATTTCTATTGACAAAGTTAATAGAATCAATGGGATGGACATAACAATTGTTACAACTGCTAAGTCAGATGAAGAGAGTTATGAATTGTTAAGAGCTTTCGGAATGCCTTTTGCAAACATTAAAAAATAAGTCATGGCTAAAGAATCAATAAAAGCAAGACAAAGAAAGAGAGAAAAATTAGTAGCTAAGTATGCAGCAAAAAGAGCCGCTTTAAAAGAAGCAGGTGATTTTGATGCTTTAGATAAATTACCTAAAAACTCATCTGCTGTTCGTTTGAAAAACAGATGTATGTTAACAGGTCGTCCAAAAGGCTATATGAGAAAGTTCGGCATTAATCGTGTCACTTTCAGAGAAATGGCCTTAGCCGGGAAGATTCCGGGAGTAACAAAGTCAAGTTGGTAAAAAATATTTGATATTGTTTGCTAATTAAATTATTATTTGTATTTTTGCAACCCGTTTTGCTAAATTAAGAAACAATGACTGATCCTATATCAGATTATTTAACAAGAGTTAGAAATGCCGTGAAAGCTGGACACAGAGTCGTTGAGATTCCGGCATCTAATTTGAAAAAAGAAATCACTAAGATTCTTTTTGATAAAGGCTATATTTTGAATTACAAGTTCGATAAGCATGAAGGAGATCCACAAGGCTTCATAAAGATAGCTTTGAAATATGATTCTTTTACCAAAAGATCTGCGATCACTAATTTAGAAAGAGTGAGCAAACCAGGTTTAAGAAAATACACTTCTTCAACTAAAATACCTAAAGTACTCAATGGCTTAGGTATTGCCATCATTTCAACACCTAAAGGTGTGATGACTGACAAAGAAGCAAAAGCTAACAATGTTGGTGGAGAAGTTTTGTGTTACATTTATTAACATACAGAAATGTCAAGAATAGGTAAAAAACCAATTAAGCTTCCTGAAAAGGTTGAAATATCAACCGATAAATCAAATTTGGTAACTGTTAAGGGACCAAAAGGAACGCTGACCCAACAGGTTGACGCTGATATTAAAGTTAGCGTTGAAAATGGGTATTTATTAGTCGAAAGGCCAACTGAGCAAAAAAGACACAAAGCAATGCACGGTCTTTATCGCTCTTTACTTTCAAACCATGTGAAAGGTGTCAGTGAAGGTTTCGTTCTCAAGTTAGAACTTGTAGGTGTGGGTTATAAAGCAAGTTCAACAGGTCAAGTTCTCGAATTGAGTTTAGGTTATTCTCACAACATTTTGTTCAGATTGCCTAAAGAGATTTCGATTAAAACAGAAACCGAAAAAGGTAAAAACCCTACTATCACTTTAGAAGGTCTTGATAAACAGTTGATTGGTCAGGTTGCTGCCAAGATTAGATCTCTAAGAAAAGTAGAACCTTACAAAGGTAAAGGTGTACGATTTGTAGGTGAGGAGGTAAGAAGAAAAGCTGGTAAGACATCTGCTAAAAAATAATTGACATGGCAAATACGAAACTCTCTAAGAGACTAAAAATAAAGAAAAGAATCAGGTCAAGGGTTTTCGGAACTCCGGAAAGACCTAGGTTGTCTGTTTTCAGAAGTAATGAAGAGATTTATGCTCAAGTGATAGATGATTTATCAGGTACTACAATAGTAAGTGCATCATCTTTGAAACTTAAAGTTGAAGGAGATAAATCCAAAATTGCAACTGAAGTTGGTAAAACTTTAGCAAAAGTTGCTAAAGAAAAAGGTGTTGAGAAAGTTGTTTTCGACAGAAACGGATACCTTTATCATGGTCGTGTTAAGGCATTAGCCGATGGTGCAAGAGAAGGTGGTTTACAATTCTAAAAAAAAAGATATGTCACAAGTTAATGTTCGTTCTGTCAAAGCATCTGAAATTGAACTAAAAGATAAAGTAGTTGCCGTAAACCGTGTAACTAAAGTAGTAAAGGGTGGTAGAAGATTCAGTTTCTCAGCTATTGTGGTTGTAGGAGATGGAAAAGGTGTAGTTGGTTATGGTCTTGGAAAAGCAAATGAAGTCACTGATGCTATTGCAAAAGCCATTGATGATGCAAAAAAGAATTTGATAAAAATACCAATATTGAAAGGTACTGTACCTC
>JBDNDT010000399.1:0-3094 GCA_046718985.1 Cytophagales bacterium | reverse complement strand
TACAATTGTTAGGACAACCAACAAACAAACAATCAAGGCGTGTTTTGAATTCAAGTTCAAAAAAGAAATCACAACAGAAAAGATAAACCAATATTGAGAAAAATGATAACTTTTTACGTTTAACAAAAATTGAATTTCAGGAAATACTAAAAAAAACAATACAACAAGCCAATTAAACAACTCATTATGTCCAAGAATTATTCTTAACAATAAAATTGTTAAAGAGAATAAAAAAACAGACCATAAAACAAAATCTGAAACATTACTGAATTTGAATAAGAAATGAAAGAACAATAAAGCAAAAGAACTGAATGTTATAAGCCGGAGAGTGAAAATACCGGTATTATGACCTTCAATCTTAAAGTTAAAAAATTCTTTATTTAAAAGTTTTGAAACCATAAACTGCTAGCTCCGAAAGTGAAAATAAAGTTTTAACTTTAAGTGTGTATCGGATGTAAGTTTTAAACGACATTTGAGAATTATGGTTTTCAAAACCTTTCTTAGTTCATTAAGTTAACTTTAAAATTATTGAGCAATGATTAGCAACTTCTTTACTGAATTCAAACCCACCCAAAAAAAAGGCGCAAACTTTGAAGATTTGCTCAACGTGTTTATGCAGTTAATAAATGCAACAGCTGGTGATGTTGGTCAGGCGCTTTCATGGCTAAACAATTTGGACAGAAGATATAATTTTACCTCAGATGAATATGGCATAGGTGACTTCGTTGAAGACCTCAAAGAAAAAGGTTACATAAAAGAAGAGCAAGGTCAAAGAAATGGCGAAATGATTTTAACCGCCAAATCTGAACAACATCTCAGGAAATCATCTTTAGAAGAACTTTTCGGGAAATTGAAAAAATCGAAAACAGGCAATCACAAACAAAACCTCACCGGAAAGGGTGATGAAACTGTTTACGACCTCAAATCATTTCAATTTGGAGATTCTTTAGAAAACATTTCCGTTTCAGAAAGTTTAAGAAATGCTCAACTCAATCACGGTTTGGATGAGTTTTTTTTAACAGAGGAAGATCTTGAAATTCACCAAAAAGAAAGTGTTTCGCAAACCAGCACTGTGTTGATGATTGACATCTCACACTCAATGATTCTTTATGGCGAAGACCGAATTACTCCCGCAAAGAAAACCGCTATGGCATTGGCCGAACTCATCAAAACAAAATATCCGAAAGACACTTTAGACATCATTGTGTTTGGAAACGACGCATGGCAAATTCAAATCAAAGATTTACCATATCTCGAAGTCGGACCATATCACACCAACACCGTTGCCGGATTGGAATTAGCGATAGATTTGTTGAGAAGAAGAAAAACAAATAACAAACAAATCTTCATGATCACTGACGGCAAACCTACCTGTTTAAAAGTTGGTTTGAAATATTATAAAAACAGTTTCGGATTAGACAAGAAGATACTGAATAAAACTCTGAATCTCGAAGATCAATGCATAAAATCAAAAATCACCATCACCACATTCATGATTGCCACAGATTCATATCTTCAAGAATTTGTGAGAGAATTCACCAAAGTGAATCAAGGAAAAGCCTACTTCAGCGACCTTGACGAACTTGGTTCATTCATCTTCGAAGATTTCAAAAGGAACAAACGTAAATCACTTTGATTGCTTAGACTTTCTGGAAAGGAATTTTTAGATGTTGTTTCTTTTACAAATGTGTATAATTTAGTTTCTGAGCGCAAATCAGCATCGCCTGATCCCAATACAAAAGGATGACAACTGCCAGATTCTCTTAATGAAACTATATAAATTATGGCAAATGGATTCTTCATTTAACAGGTGCTGAAAGTAATGTAACCCAATCTTCAACATCAACCTTCGAGGGCTGTTTTAAAATACCTTCTTAACCTTGACTTGTGTACATAGCCTACCTTTTCTTTGTATTTCACTTGGCACCAACACATTTCATTGGGTTTTTCGTTTTCTAAAAGTTCAACCTCGGCCTTATCTGGAATTCGGATAATGATTTTACTGTCTGTAGATTTTCCCTCTCTTAGATTAACATAGCCATCCTTGTCGTTGATTAAAGTCTGTACATCAGGGCGATCTCTGGATTTGCTGTCTTTGAATTTCAAGTGCCCTGTTTGGGTGAAGGTATATCGGTTCATGTACTGGGACTCCTCTGTGCTCCCATGAATTCCTAAAATAGTATCCTTGTCAATAAATCCATTTAAATATATGTTGGATTTTAATACATTAAATGATAATAAAGAATCATAACCATTTTCATACCTCATCACCATTTCTCCAGATTTCACTTTGAAGTTTTCGTCGTAAACAATGAGTTCTGAAAAGTATCCAGCATCCAAATAATTTAAAACAAAAACATGGCTATTATTCAATCTTATATAGCCGTAGATTTTGGGAGTGAAGATGAATGGAACACTTTTGAAACTGCCATCAGGTTGCTCAATATCTATTGTGCTGGAACTTTTACAACTTCTTTTTCCTGCTACACGAGCTCGTTCTTTCACATCATCAGAATATATATTGTAACAACTGTCTTTCTCTCGATTGCTCAGAAATTGAGAAAAGTCTTCACATTTCACTGGCAGAAATTTCTTTTTAGAGAGGAGCGTGTCGAAATAAACAGGGAGAGTCATTTTGGGCGATTTTTTTATTAAATCATCATAAAAGGCCTTTGCCTTTGTGTCTTTCACCTGTGCAAACACAATTGTATTGACAATAAAACAAAAGAAAAAAACTTTTTTCATCGCATTAAAATTATTTGTAAAACCATTCAACCATCGTAACAGAAGTTTTTTCAATGTCCGTCCATTTATATAGAACGTTGTCGCCCACTATTTTTATCCCATCACTAGAGTTTGATTCTATCCAACCTCCAGATCCTCCATTTGCAACCCTTTTGTTTATATCCATTTTGCCAAAAGGGTCATCCAACAACATGCCTTCTGCGTTCAAAGATTGTACCCTCATGATATGCCCAGCAAAACCTATTGAAACCCCATAACCTTTGCGAAGTAAGGGAATTATCAAATCAAAATAAAAATCACTTTTTTTCGTAGAATAAATTGGCTTGTTTCCATATTTTAACCCTAGGTC
>JBDNDT010000398.1:0-3095 GCA_046718985.1 Cytophagales bacterium | reverse complement strand
TTTTGAGCGACCATTTCTTTTTGCTCACCAAAAGATCGGTAACCTATCACCGGATTTTGCGGATTCACATTGATGTCAACCACAGGAGCAAAATTCATATGTACTCCTACCCTTTTGCACTCTCTTGCAATTTGTTTCCCCATTTCAAGAATCAAATTATTGTCTTGAATAGCACCTAAAGCCATTTGTTTGGGATAAGAAATGGTGCTGTCTAACCTCATAGCCAAACCCCATTCACCATCAATGCCGACTAAGAGAGGAATTTTGGATTGTGATTGAAAACGATTGTATAGTCTTGACTGCCTTCCCGGACCTCCTTGCATGAAAATAAGACCACCAATTTGGTAATTGACAATCAAAGATTCAATCTCTGCTACATGTTTCTCGTCTTTGTTGCTATATGCGGCAACCATACACAATTGGGCGATTTTTTGTTCGGTGCTGAGTGTTTTCAACACTGAATCAGCCCATTGCTTTTGTTTCTCTGTCTGCGAATTTGCAACATGTGCAAAAAAGACAGAGAAAAACATACATAAATTGAAAACACTATATTTAAAAAAATAACCCATTCATGCAAAAGTATTGATTTCACACGGAAATCTCAATATAATTTCTAAGGAGTGATTGAATTAGAAGGGAGTCAGGATTATAAAAGACCATATTCTTTAAAAAACTTGTTAGTTTCATTTCTAAATTGTCAATGTTTTTTTTTATAAAAATTCCTCCCTTCCCATTTATACCCAATCAAAATTGTTGATTTCAAATGTAATAAACCTCCTATTCAAAGCTATACTTCACACTAAAAATCAAAAATAACTTTGTTAACTTCCAAAAAACCAATAGTTTTGGGGAATTCTCAACAAACGAAAAAACTACTTTATTTATGAAAAAATACTTCCTTACTATGGCATATATATGCCTTTCTGTTGTTTTTGCACAATCAGGAGTTTTAAACAATTTTAGTTCAAACAGTGCTGATGGCCTTTCAACCGCTACACCCACAAACTATAACTTGTCAGTTGCCAATCAGGAATTGACTGTCATTGCCAATAAATCTGCCTTTCAAAACTTTGAATTTAATTTCAATGCCATCAATATTACGACAAATCCGATATTAACCCTGAGGGTAAGAAGTGCCAATGCTTTCACCTTGAGAATTGACTTGAAAGATGCCAACGGTAACACCACCAACGCCACCCCTACCACACAAAATATAACATCATCGGGCACTTATCAACTTATACTTTTGATTTCACCGGAAGATTTATCCAATCATTTCCAAACAATGCCACAGTGAACAGTGCCTTAATCACAGGAATGGTCTTTTTCTTCAATGCAGGAAACACATTCACAGGAACAGTCTCGATTGATGACATTCAGCTTGGAGACCCTATTCCCTTCACACCGGGTAAAATCTTGATTAATCAAGTAGGTTATGAATTGAACGGTCCTAAAAAAGCAATTTTTCAGCTTGAAAACTCCACACTTCCGGCTGATAGCTTCTATTTAATCACACATCCGGGAAACACGGTTGTTTTCAAAGAAAAACTGGGAATCGTAAAAAACGTCACCGGTTGGACGGGTAGATTTTTCTCAGAAATGGATTTTTCATCATTCAACCAAACCGGAACCTATAAATTGAAAATCGGAGGTAACATTTCTTACCCTTTCAAAATCGAGTTCAACTTGCTTTTCAAAGAAACCGCTGAAAAAGTGGTTCAGTTTTTCAAAGGCATGAGAAACACCATGGCGGTTGATTTAAACCTATCCTTCAATGGTCCAAGAAATGATGCGGTGAATGTTTACGGCGGTTGGTCTGATGCAACAGGCGACCCTGGCAAGCACATGTCACACCTTTCTTATGCCAACTTCTTTAACCCTCAACAAATTCCTATGGTTTCTTGGAGCATGATGAAAGCTTATGAGCTATACCCTGATGGTTATGCAAGTTTTGAAACCGCCCTGAAAGAAGAAGTGGCTTGGGGCACTGATTACATTGTGCGAAATGTTGATCCTGCCGGTTATATGTATCTTTCCATTTTTGATGACTGGGGAGGTGCTCCTTCAACAAGAGAAATCACTGAATGGGGACAGGAACCTGCTTGCGATTATTGCCGAACACCAAATTATCAAGCAGCTATGCGGGAGGGTACAGGTATAGCTATTGCTGCATTAGCAAGAGCGCATTCAACTAACATAAGCGGAACTCTTTCAAGTCAATATCTAAACAGTGCCATCACCTTATATAACCACTTGAAACAGCCCGGAACCGGTTATGCCACCAAAAACTTGGAATATTGCAACAACCACGAAGAAAACCTTCTTGACTACTATTGCGGTCTGCTGGCAGCCACTGAATTATACAAAGCTACTCAAACTCCTGTTTTTTTGGCTGATGCCCAAATTTATGTTGACCTAATTCTTTCACTTCAGCATGAAGAGGGATGGCTTTATTCGAACAATGCAAAAACAAGACCTTTTTTCCATGCCGCTGACGAAGGTCTTCCGATTTTGGCATTAGAGGAATTCTCTTCCATCAGTAATTATAAACTCCCTGAAATAAGTCTTTTCATGAATAAATGGTTTGAGTGGTATAAAAACATAAGCACCGAAATCACCAATCCATTCGATTATGTCCGCCAATATGGAAGACCTTTTGCAGCAGGGACTATGGGAACAGCCCGCAAAGCCTTCTTTGTGCCACAAGCCAACGAAACCGGATATTGGTGGCAGGGCGAGAACGCAAGAATCTCAAGCATGATTCCATGTTTGCACATGACAACGGCAAGTAATATCGTGCGCAAACTTTATTACAGATTCAGCAAAAGAAATGCTGTTGTTGCGCCAAATAAACATGCAACCAGCCTTCACCCTTCAGAATAATATTATATCTAAAGGATAATAACGATGACCCATCATATAGCGATTATTGGTGCAGGTTTTTCTGGCGTGATAACACTGCATCATTTAATTCAGACGGCAACCGCACCTTTGAGTATCAGAATCTATGATAAAACAGATAATCTGGCGCAAGGGCGTGCGTATAAAACAAAGGATATTGTTCATTTGTTGAATGTTCCCGCAAAGAAAATGGG
>JBDNDT010000397.1:0-3095 GCA_046718985.1 Cytophagales bacterium | reverse complement strand
TTCGGGCCTAATCAATTTTCAGGCATTAGTTTTTCCAGCTTTTCTGCCAATCCCAGTGAATATATTCAGGTAATCAACAATTATATTGGTGTTGGTCTTGATGGGGTCTCTGAATTCCAAAACTCAAATCATGGTATTTGGTCTTGGAATTCGAACCACTTTGTAATAAAAAATAATATTATTTCCACAAATGTAGGCAACAACCGTCCTGTTTTTGACATTCAGAATAGAAGTAATATTTTAGTTTACAACAATCAAACACCCAGTCAAATCATTGGCAACGTGGTGTTGGGTTCAAGAAATGCGGGAATTTATGTGATGAGCAGTAGCCAACTGAACATTGGCGGAGCAAGTGCAAATGATGGCAATTCCATTCAACGTTCACAATCACACGGAATTTATATTACAGCATCTCAAAACATTGCCATCAACGGGAATCATATAGGCACAAATTCTTCAGGAACCGTCAATTTAGGAAATCAAAGAAACGGAATTTATCTTGATGAAAACAGCAATAATATTACAATAGGTTTAACAAGACCTAACCAAATTGCATTCAACCAATTGAATGGTATAGAAATCAACTCAAACACCTCACGATTCAATACGATTAGGTTTAACAAAATATTTTGCAACGGACAAAAAGGAATAAAACTAAGCAACCAAGCCAATGAGAATATTTTGCCTCCTATTATCACAAATGTATCAAGTCCAAATCAAGTGAGTGGTGAAGCATTACCCATGGCTAGAGTAGATTTATACTATATTGATTCCACTTGCAATGATTGTAGTGGAAATCCTCAAGGCTTAACGTATATTGGTTTCACCACTGCAAATGGTTCAGGCATTTGGAATTACTCAGGCTCAATATCAAGCAGTAAAATCACTGCTACCCAAACCAATGCCAGTGCAAGCACCTCAGAATTTTCTAATTGCTTAATTTTGAACAACAAAACCGTGACATTGAATCAATTGATGACTTTACCCAATGGTCAAGTTCGTTTAACGGCAATGATTTCTGGACTCAATTCTAATTTTAAAGTGATGTTTGAAAAGGCAAGTCTTTCAGATTTAAATGAATGGACAGTTTTTGAGACTTTTGAAACCAGTCAATCGTTGGCACAAGCCATAGATTTTTTCCCTAATTCAAATTCGATTTACAGGGTGAAGGTTTTGACAGAACAAGATTTGATATTGGTTAGTAATTTCAGAATATTTGAAGGTGTGAATAGTCAATTGGTTAATATCAAAAACCAATTTTATGGAGTTGCAGTTTCAAACATCTCTGATGAACCATTAGATGTTGTTGTTTTTGATATGAATGGTAAATCAATTTATGAAACCCAAATTCCAAAATCAGTAGAACATTATGAATTAAAATTAAATGGACTTTCAACAGGTGTTTATATCATTCATTTTTCAAACAATCAGATTTTTCAAACGATAAAATGGTTGAAATCAAGAGATTGATTGAAATGAAAATTTTTGTAAAACCTATGATTCAAACCATTAAAGTTTTGGCAACTTTATTGGTTTGAATCATACACTTTGAGCTGAAATCAAGATAACAAGCATTTAAAAAAACGAAAATTTAACTCAATACTAAAAATAAAAATAGTTGTAAACTTTTTACATTTTATATTAAATTTCGGTTTTGAGTGTCAGTAGCAAAAGGGATTGAAGGGTCTGTTTGAGCTCCTTTTTTGAGTAGCGTAGCGGAACAAAAAAGAGCGAGCCCTGAAAGCCCGGCCGCCCTTAGGCGGTTTGCCAAAAAAATAAAATTTTAGTCCCTTGTTGTTATCTAAAAAAATTAATAAAACCTAAAAATTGTTTTTTAAAAAAATACGACTTTAAACACGACTTATTTTTAAAAAACTCCGTACTAATTTTTGAGATTTTGATTTTGTGATGATGACAAACCGATTTATTAAGTATTTAACACTACTACTTTCTGTTTACGGAATTTCTAGCCCTGTTTTAATCAAAGGAGAAAAGGAGTCATTTCTGATTGATAAACAGCATATTGAATATTTTCAAACCAAGGAATCTTTCTCCATTGAAGAGGTAGTGAAGAACAAAAACGATTGGTTTAAAAGTGTTGAAACCGATGAAAAGTTTTTTAAAATATACGATACTGACCAATATTATTGGCTGAAAATCGAATTTGAAAATCAATCTATGCTTTCCAATTGGATTTTTGAAAATGCCGATTCACACATTGATCGGTTTGATTACTTCATTTTAACAGAAAATGGCGAAATCTCGAAACCAAAGAGAGCAGGATACGCCTTGCCATTTAAGAATAGGGATTTCAAGTATAAAAACTTCTTATTCGAATTCAGTTCAGATTCAAAATTCACCGTTTTTATCTGTGCAAAATCAAGTTTACACAATTCCTTTGTGCTGAAAGTTTCTCGATTGCATTCATTTTTGGGCTATTCATTGACCGAATATGTAGCACTGGGTTTCTTTTATGGTTTGTTGATGATCATGATGGCATATAACTTGATCAGTTTTTTAATCACCAAAGACAGATTGTTTTTGTTTTACAGCCTATATGTGGTTTGTGCCATTTTGATCACAATGAGCGAAGACGGTTTAGGTTTTCAATATTTATGGGGAAGTTACCCTTTTCTTAATAAATTAATTTTCAGCACGTCTCCTACCTTATTTGTACTCTTTTTAAGCCTTTATTCCTCTGAATTCTTAGATTTAAACAAGAATGGATTTTTAGAAAACAAATGGATGCGATTCACCATTGTTGGATTGATAATTATGTTGATATTCAACTTGTTGCAAGTTGATATTCCTTTCGATGAATGGTTTTTGCTCATTCCTTATTTATTAATTTTGAACATTGCCCTTTCAGAACATCAAAAAGGTAATCGCTTTGCGCCTTATTTCATCACTGCTTTTGGATTTGTGGCCTTCGGTGCCTTTTCAACCACTTTGAGGATGAATGGCATCATTTCCGGAGATTCTGTTTTTGGTGTTTATCTATTCAATTTTTGCATTGTGATTGAAGTGTTGCTGTTTGCCGTTTTTCAATCTGAGAAATTCAGAATCTTGAAAAAAGAAAAAGAAAGAGCCGACAA
>JBDNDT010000396.1:0-3108 GCA_046718985.1 Cytophagales bacterium | reverse complement strand
TATAGATTGCCAATCATTATAATTTCCTGTTAGCAATTGCCAATAAGGAACGATGTACATGGCAAACATTATTGCCGTTTTTAGATAAAGGCCAAAATTGCCTTTTTTAGAGATTTTTTGGGTTTCGAAATGCTCATCAACCCTCTTTCTTAGGGTTTGGAAAAACTTTCCTGCCCCCGCCTGAAACTTTACTGACATATTAAATTTAAATTTTACTTTAACCTAAAAAGGTATAGTTCAGCAAATATAAGCAGTAAAGAATGATTAAAAGCAAGTGTTGAATGATATTTTAAATTTTTGAAAATATAGCCCCCGTCTCAAAACAGGGGCTATAAACAAAATGTATTAGGCAAATTGCAAACTTCTTTGAACAAACTGCGTCAAAGCATCTCCTGAAAGCATTTGTTGACATAAAAGCCCCAAGTCAGTCAAATGTTTTGCTAACTTTTCATTCTCTTCACCTTCAAGCTTTGCAAGCTTCAAAACAGCCGGGTGATTTCCGTTCACCACAACATTATAAGTTTCAGGCATTGCGCCAAACATTGCCATTCCACCAAAACCTCCCATTTCCTTCATTCTTCTCATAAACTCAGGCATCACGATGTTTACAGGCATTTCGTCTGTTGGCAAAGCTTTCACTTCAACTTTCATGTTAGCACTGTTATTCAATGCTTTTTCAATTGATTCTTTCACTTTTTTTGAATCTTCATCTGAAAGGACTGACTCAATAACTTCCTCTTTCTCAATGAGTTTGTCTATAGTATCAGAGTCCACACGTTTTATTTGGAGTTTATCTTCTTTTCTTTCAATGAAGTCAATAAAATGATTGTCAATTGGTGAATCCATCAACAACACATCATAAGACCTTTTGGATGCTGAATTAGCGAAAGAAGCTAATTTTTCTTTGTCATTTGCATAGAGCCAAATCAAGTTTCCGTTTTTATCTTTTTGCAAAACCTGTGTTTTTTCTTTGTATTCAGCGATTGTGAAATGTTCTTTGTTTAAGTTGCTTAGCAAGCAGAAATCTTTGGCTTTTTCAGAAAACTTATCATCGCTGATCATTCCAAACTTCACGAACAATCCCAAATGCTCCCATTTCTGCATGAAACCTTCACGATCGTTTTTGAAAATTTCATTGAGTTTATCAGCCACTTTTTTGCTGATATGGGTGTTTATTTTTTTGACATTTCCGTCTGCCTGCAAATAACTTCTCGAAACATTCAAAGGAATATCGGGTGAATCAATCACACCATGAAGCAACATCAGAAATTCAGGCACAATGTCTTTCACCTCATCTGTGATGAACACTTGCTTGCTAAAGAGTTGAATTTTATTTTTTTGTGGTTCAAAGTCCTTTTTAAGCTTAGGGAAATATAAAACCCCGGTGAGGTTAAAAGGATAATCCACATTTAAATGAATCCAAAACAAAGGGTCTTCAGAAAAGGGATATAGCTTTTTATAAAAGTCAATATAGTCAGCATCAGAAAGTTCGGAAGGTTGTTTTGTCCAGATTGGTTTAGTTTCGTTAATTATTTTGCCATCAAATTCCACTTCAACAGGCAAAAATCTACAGTATTTATCAAGAATTGATTGAACTTTATAATTTTCTAAGAATTCTAAGGCATCATCCATCAAGTGCAAAACGATTTGTGTTCCTCTCTCATTTTTAACCGTTGGGATGATTTCGAATTCAGTGCTTCCATCACATGTCCAATGCACAGCTTCTGAACCCTCTAGATGTGAAAGTGTGAAAATATCCACTTTCTTTGCCACCATGAAAGCCGAATAAAATCCTAATCCAAAATGACCAATGATTTGTTTTTCTTCACCTTTGTCTTTATATTTCTCTAGGAATTCTTTTGCTCCGGAAAATGCAATTTGATTAATGTATTTTTTCACTTCATCGGCTGTCATTCCAATGCCTGAATCAGTT
Organism: Cytophagales bacterium; assembly: GCA_046718985.1. Lineage (GTDB taxonomy): Bacteria > Bacteroidota > Bacteroidia > Cytophagales > UBA9547 > JBDNDT01. The sequence goes on along the minus strand of JBDNDT010000396.1, from coordinate 1,175 downwards.
ACAGTTAAAGTTTTGTTTTCTTTGTTGATTGTCACTACAACCTTTGTTTCTCCCAATTCACCTTTGAACTCACCCAGAGCAGCTAGTTTGTGTAATTTTTGGGTAGCATCAACAGCGTTTGAGACCAATTCACGCAAAAAAATCTCGTGATCAGAATATAAAAACTTTTTGATAATTGGAAAAATATTCTCAGTGTGTATCGAAATATGACCTTTCTCTTGCATAAAATAAACTTTAGATTTTTTATTTCGTAGTTTCAAAAGTCATTCCAAATGTCAAAATCAAAATCAAAATGACATTTTGTCAGTTAATTCATTTATAGCTTATTAATTTTGTGTATCACAATTAGATTTTATGATTCACTGAAAAATGAGAAAACACTATTTGAATTTCGCTGAAAAATTCACCGATTATTACGTCTTCACCAAGCTCCTAATAATTTCAACTGATTTCTATACAATAACAACCTACCATCAGCTTCCAACTTTTTCAGAAGCCTAGAGATTACCACTCTTGAAGTGGCCATTTCATTGGCTATTTGTTCATGGGATAAATTGATTAGTTTGCTTCCGGTTTTGTCTGATTTTTCTTTTAGATATTGAATCAAACGGTCATCAAGTTTCATGAAAGCAACTTGGTCAATGGCCTTAAGCATTTCATTGAACCTCATCTTGATGGTTTTCATCACAAAACTCTTCCATGTGGGGTATTTTACCAACCATTCATCCATCACATGTATCGGAATTTTAATGATTGAAGTTTCTTCTTCAGCAACTGCTCTCACTTCGCTTTCCACTTCTTGCATGCAACAAGTGAATGACATAGCGCAACTTTCTTGTGTGTTCACATAATACAATAGCAATTCTTTTCCTTGGTCATCCATTCTCATCACACGAACCAATCCATCAACCACTATGGGCATGTACAACATTTTCTGACCATATTCAATTAATACGTCATCAGCACCAACTATATGCACATTTCCATTTTGATTAATTTCTTCCATCAATTGCTGTTCAAAAACAGTGCTAAATTTCTCATTGAACAACTCTATTACTTTTTGCTTTTCTTCTTGAACTAGCATTTTCATCTGATAATTGGATTTAACTCCTAAGTAACATAACAACATGGATGGTTACTGAACAATTCAAAAACTGATTCAAACAATTCAAAAA
>JBDNDT010000395.1:0-3108 GCA_046718985.1 Cytophagales bacterium | reverse complement strand
AGCTAGGGGTAAAGATCTTAGTTTACATAAAGAGGGAATAATATCAAGAGGTTTAAGTTATTCAGCAATAGCTCATTCAATCACAAGATTTGTTGTTTTGCGAACTCCTTGCTCTTCAATTAAAAGTTCCACGAAATATAAACCTGATTCTAGACCTGAGATTTCCAAATCATCAATTTCGTTTGAAATAATTGATTTTTTGTTCATCAAGACTTTACCTTTTGAATCTCTAATTATAACACCAACTTCTCCCATGGTCTCATTCTCCATTTTCAGACTTAGATTTTCTCCTTTTTTAAATTTATTATTAAACAATGTGAAACCTGAACTTTCTTTCAATGGAGCCAAACTGATGGTTTGACTAAAAGCCGTTGATCCATCTTGATTTTCTATTCTGATTTTCAAATATCTCCACTTTTCATTGTTTTCTATGCCGGCTGAGTAAAACAGCAAACCACTTTGATTTTTAGCATTCAAAGACGAAACAGGTGTAAATACACTTCCATCATCGCTAGCCATAATAGTGTATCTTTTCACTTCAAACTCATTGGCAACCGTCCAATTCAAATGGAGACCATTGGCTTTTTGAGAGACAGTGAAATTTACAAAATCAGCAGGAGTTGGACAGTTTCTAGATGCACAAATGAACAATCTTGAACAAGCATTTGATGAGCCTACTTGAAAACCTAAATTGAAGATTCCCCCCGAGCCTTGAACATTGCCATCAAAAATTGATTTTGTTGCAGAGATAACATTGTTACCGGTGTTGTCTGTCAATGGAATTGACCATGAACCATTGCTATTTAAAGCTCTATTACAGGTAAAATTCCCCAATGCAGTACCGGAAGCTTGAATAGAAAGCCAATATCTTCCCGGGTTCAAAGTTTGTGGGGTGTTTAATGTCATGGTTCTCACCGTGTTTGATCCACCAACTGTTAGTGAGGGACTAACTTGGCTGTAAATCGAAGTACCTACACCGTCTTTGTTTCCTGATGGGCTACAACTTCCACACCAAGGCCCTCCGGTTGGATTGTTGTTTGACAAGGTAAAGGTAAATGTTCCGGTAGAACCCCATCCAGTGTTTTGAAAGAAATCTATTGATTGTAAAACAGCAGTTTGGGTCACATCAATCATCAAATCAACCCTGCTACTTGAATTTGAAGGAGCGCATGGTGCAGTACTCATCAAAGCACCGGGATAACTTCCGATGTCTTGGGCATACAAGCCTGATTCACATCCCGAAACATTGGTCACTGTTTGGTTGTAAGCCAAACTTATATCAGGGTTTGAATTTGTGGGGTTCAGTGGTGTGCCACCTGTTGCTGTTGTGAACCATTTCACCTCTGTTGCTCCCGTAACTGAAAATGATGCAGTGTTATTGGTTTCGCAATATGTCCCTGTTCCAGTGAAAGATTGAACAGGACTTGAAACCACGATTTCATCATTGGCAGCTCCACATCCTGATCTTGAAGCATCAACTCTGTAAGTTCCTGGTTCAGTTACTATTAAAGTTCCTGATGTTGCACTCGGAATAACAACTCCATCCTTTCTCCATATAATATCAACCGGTGGGTTTTGCATGCTAGAATTCAATGTCACATTGATGGGTGCACACATCACAATGTCATTTCCAAGATTAACCGAAAGAGGTGTATTTACAACTGTTACGGTATCTTTTTTCCAACATCCGTTCAAACCATCAGCAATTGAATCATAACACACAATGTATTTGGTAGCACTTCCCGGTGCGGTTGATATGGTGAAATTAGGGTTGGTTTGCCCCGGAATAGTCACACCACTGTTGTCAAGCCATCTAAAATTATAGTTTGAAGCACTTCTATTGGTGGTTAAATTGTAAGGAAAACCTACATTGCAAGCATTCAAGGTATTCACTAATTCTGTTCTTCTTCCATAACTGTTGAGGTCTGCAATTTGTGCACAACTGTTAGAAAATGAAATATCATCTAGTGCGAGATCATTGCTTGCCATTCCACCTCTCAAGTTAATGATTTCTATGGTTATATTTCCTGTTGAAGTTGCAGTGTAAGGTGTGAAATATTGGTTCCAATTGTTGGTGAGACTGTCAACACTGATGATGCCTTGGTCAACACCACCAATCCTGAACTTCAAAATCGGGGAGTTGGTGATTTTTTGTCCTCCCGGACATTCCGGACAAGGTGAAAAATTATTAATGGCAATGTTAGCAAACCATGCTGAAAAGAAATACGTTTGACCGGTCACAACGGGCACTGTAGTTCTATAGACCGCATCATTAATTCCATTATTGGCGAAATCAAAAATAAGCATGTTTCCTGTTCCGGTTGTGTGATCTCCCATGTTTCTGAAAAACCCAGAGTTGAAGTTGTTTGGGTTGGTGGTGATGGCATATTGATCCTGACCTAAAGTTCCGGGGCCGGGGAAAAAGGTGAAATCTGTGGTAAAACCTACATTTCCGGCAGAAAAATTTCCGTTAACTATGAACTCAGTACCTGAAGAAACAGGACACTGGGCTGATGATTTGAATGAGATAAAAATAACAGAAGTTGTTAAACAGATTAGTTTGATATTCCGCAACATAAAATATATAAAAATCAGTGAAATAATTGTTTGTGTTACTCTACGTTAATTAATATCCAAAATGTTACATTTGTAACCTTGATATTCAGTTATTTATTTTAAAACGTTTTTTCAGATTTGTAGCAAGCCGAATTGATGTTCACATTATTTAAAAAAACCATCCAACTTTTGGATATCGCTCTTGACAATAAATCTAGGGCAAAAATGGTTGTGTTGATTTTGGCTTTTTTTGGCGTCACAGTATTGGATTTGGGGGCCGTTTGGTTATTGATTCACAATATTTTTTTGCTTGAATCACCTGAAAAAATTCATCAAAGCCCTGTTGTTATTTTTGTTAAAGATTTTATCAAATCATCAAGTGACATTCAACTGGTTTATTTTTTGTTCTTGTTACTTTTGATAGTTTACGTGTTGAAAAACACAGTCTCCCATTTTGTGGTATCTTTTCAAAACAATACTTTGTCTAACGTAGGCAGCCATGTTGTGAAAAAACAAATCGAAAGATATTTCTCAAAAGAAGATTTTTTTAAA
>JBDNDT010000394.1:0-3109 GCA_046718985.1 Cytophagales bacterium | reverse complement strand
CTTTGCGCTAGAGGTGGAGCGGACGTTCCGGCCGATTTTTGCGAATGATGTGTTTGTGGTGTTTGCCAAGCGGCCGCCGGACCTGATGAAAACAAATTGGTCAGGATGATGATTTCAGACAGAGATGGGTCGAATCTTTATTTTTACAATCCCCATGATGACAAAATCGAAACCATACCCCATTCTGGTGGCAGTTTCAGCGCTTCTAATTTATATTCAACAGCTAGTGGTAGATATGTAGCGATTGTAAACGGAGCAAATCATGATGTTCGTTTCTATGATTCAGGTTATGAAGCTCATGATGACCATGCACATAAAAAAGGTTCACCGAAATTTGGTAAAGTAATAGGCTCGGTTGGAAAAAAACCTACGCATTACAAATCTCATAAAGACCATATCATTGTGTTCAATGACGAGGAAGGCACTATTTCTTATTTCAAAGAAAGTGAAATACACACTGCGACGGCTCCAAACATCATCAACAAAGGTCAGAAAGAACATCATGGAGCATTTGATATTTTTGACAATGGAAACATAGCGGTCACAGTGAAAGCAACTGTGAATCCTGTTTCAGGAACATTGCCGGAGTTGGTGAGAATCATCAATACATCAGGTTCTATGGTTCATGACACAGTGTTGAGAACCGGCGGAATTCATGGTTCAGCTTGCAATGGATCATCTGCTTTGTTTGGTTGTACTCAAGGTGTGCTTAGGGTAAACAGCGATGGAACGCAAAAAATTATTTCTAATCCATCATACTTTGGAACTAGATGGTTAGGAACTTTGCTTTTTGGAAAAGATTCTAAAAAGTTTTACGGCTTAAGAAATGGATTTGGTCTTTTTGAAATCAACATCGAAAGTGAAACCATCACGCCGGTTGATACAGCGGCATCTTTCAGAACTGCTGCTTATGATTGGGAAGGGCATTATCTATATACATTGCATGTTGATGGAACAGTGAAAAAAATCAACACCAAAACAGGGGCTATTTTAAAACAAAAGGTAGTGAACGTATCTTTTCCAACTACCGGTTCTGCCGGAATGCCAAGAATGGTCGGAACGAGCAAGTATCTTTATATTACTGACGGTATCAATGGTGATTTGGTCATTTTAGACAACAAAGACTTGAGGGAGGTGAAAAGAAAAAGATTGGCAGGGAAAGCACAATCAATGGCTTTCTTAGGTTTTGATGGCGCAGATGATCACAGCCATTAAGGAATTGTTGGTTTAGTTTCTTTTTTGAGAAAGCGGCTCAAGGATTTGAGCCGCTTTTATTGTTTCACTTTGAAGAAATTTCCTTGGCCTTTGATACTATATAAAACATCTCAGTGGCAATTTGCAAACATCTTTCATCATATTTTGATTTTTCAAGAGGGGTGTTATCAGCCACTTTAGGATCCTCAAAAGGAATTGAAAATCTAACATCAGCTCCCGGAACAATCGGGCATGCCTCATCTGCTTGCGAACATACCATGATAGCGGCAAAATCTTTTTGAGGATTTTGAACGTCATTATATTTTTTTGAATACATCAACATAGCTGATTTTGACTTTGCATAAGTGAGGTTATATTTTAGGTTTTTTCCTTCGCCACCAATAACTTCTGCTCTCATTCCAGCACGTTTCAATGCGTCCAAAGCTCTTTTGTTGAATGCGGTGGCCTCTGTTCCTCCTGAAAAAGTAGATACTTTAGAAACACCATAATAATGTGAGGCAGCCTGCAACCAAGCCTGTCCGAAATGGCTTCTTCTTGAATTGTGTGTGCAAATTACCGTGATATCAATGTTTTTTCCTGATGCAATTCTTTCTGCCATCCATACTGAAATTTTTTCCAATTCTGCTTTTCTTTCATCAGAAATGGTTTTGAAATTGACAACAGCAGTGTTCACATAAGCATCGAGCTTTTTGTTCAACATTTTGTTTTGTGCACATAATGAGCAGACAAAAAAGACCAACAAACTTGTTACGAGGGTTTTCATATAGATTAGAGATTTAAATTTTAGAAAAAGCAAACAACATTTCTCTTGCGATTTGAGCGCAACGTTCATCATAAACTTTGTCTTGTTCAGCAGAACCATCAGACAGTTTTGGATCCAGAAAAGGCAATGAAACTCTTTTTTCTGCTAAAGGAATGAACGGACAATTGGCATCAGCATCAGAACAAACCATCAGAGCCAAAAACTTTGTTTTGGGATTTTCCTCATGGTCATATTCTTTTGAAAAACACTTGATTCCTTCATTTTGATCGTTAAACTTCAATTCATATAATGGGTTTTCACCGGTTTTTAAAACCTCAACTTCAAATCCGGATCTTTGAATAGCATTCACAGCATTAGGGTTAAAAGCAGTGGCTTCTGTTCCTCCTGAAAAAACTTGAACCTTTTCAAAGCCAAAGTGATATGCTGCGATTTGTGCCCAGATGTGTGCAAAGTGGCTTCTTCTTGAATTGTGTGTACAAATACAAACCATTTGAGCCGATTCTTGCAAATCGATTTTTGATTTTATGTATTCAACAATCAAATTTAGCGTATCCTTTCTCTCATCAGAGATTTGGTCAAATTCCTCTGTCCTTGCTTTGACATAGGAATTTAATGCTTTGTTCAATAAGTGCATTTGATGTGTGTTTAATTTAATCGTAATATTACGATTATGGTCTGGAATTAACAAGAGCTCCACAAAAAATTAACATTGAGGAAATATTGTAATTGAGTAACATAAAGAAATTCAAACCATTTCTGGATATGATAGGATGAAAGAATTCAAGTGATAATTTAAAGTCTATTTTGATTTAATTAAGGAAATTGATTATTCAAAATCCATAAACTGAAGGCAAACCTAGAGAAGCAAATCTTAGGGTTGCTTAATTAACTGAGTCTTTGACTTATGAAACATTTCAAAAAATTATCTTTAGTCAATTTACTCACTGACGTTTTTGGCCATTTTGGGTTATTTACATTAAAAAGACCATTTTCTTTTCTGTTTTCAAACAATTAATGCTTTAACTTCTGGCTATTGATTGAACAAGTTATTTATTGAAGTGTACACATTTTTGGAGAACACTTCAATAGTGGTCTGTGTGACAAAAGCAAGTATTCGGGTTTTAGAGTTTC